>CAZUCM010000030.1:0-15457 GCA_964619235.1 uncultured Terriglobales bacterium | reverse complement strand
CCGTCAGCGGCCATCCCCCTTGACCGCCAATGGCTTGCAACGCCGCCTGATAGCGCACGTCAACGTCCGGACGCTCATCGCGATCGACCTTTACCGGAATAAACAATCGGTTGATCAGGCTCGCCACTTCGGCGCTCTCATAAGACTCGCGGTCCATAACATGGCACCAATGACACCAGACCGCGCCGATATCCAGCAGGATGGGTTTATCTTCCCGGCGGGCAGCGGCAAAAGCCTCATCCCCCCACTCGCGCCACTGCACCGGCTGGTGCATGGCGGAACGCAAATAGGAGGAGGCGGCGCCGGCTAACGCATTGGCTTCGATAGGCATACAACCTTAGATGCAGCAAAAGCGTCGTTCGTGCAGCGTCGGATCTGCACCTGAACCGGCGAGCCCGTCCGCCAGATGCATTCTCCGGGAAGAATCCCACGATATTATGCCCTTAGGTTGCGAAACCTTTTGCTCCACCGCGGGTCTTAAATAGACAGTGGGGATTGAGGTGGGGCCATGCATGCCTCTCGCAGACTGAAACTCCTGATTGTGGCGGCTATTCTGGCCTTGGCGGTCTCGCTCGTCTTCGCCAAGAAATCGCCCTCTTCGGCCTCCGTTCCCAGCGCCATGAGCGAACCCCAGCGGGCCTGGCATGCCCTGAACCGGCTCACCTTTGGACCGCGTCCCGGCGATCTCCAGCACGTCATGGCAATAGGAGTGGACCAATGGATCGACTCACAACTTCAGCCCAGCGGGATCGATGATTCAGCCCTCGATGCCCGCCTCGCCCCTCTGCTTACGTTGCGCATGAGCACCGCCGAACTGTTGGACAACTTTCCCTCGACACAAATGGTAAAGATGGTAGCCGACGGGAAACTGCCCCTGCCCTCCGATCCCGTCAAACGCGCTGTTTACGAAGCGGAACTGCAGCGCCTGCGGGAGCAGCAGGAACGCAAGCAAATGGACACGTCCATGCCGCAGGCCATGGCTCCGATGGCTGCCAGCGTGAATCCGGCGCCGGAAGCCGCACACCGCGAAGAACAAAAGGCGGCGCAACATGAGGCGGACAATCTCCTGCAGCTGACGCCGGAGCAGCGCTTCGGGGCATTGCTGATAATGAGCAACGAGCAGCGGCGGCCGCTAGCCGCGCTGAAACCGGAAGAGCGGGAGCTGTTGCTGGCCGGCTTCACCCCCCAGGAGCGGGAAGCCGCAATGGCCCTGGCCAACCCGCAGATGGTCGTCGCCACAGAGTTGCGCGAAAGCAAACTCCTGCGGGCCATCTACAGCGAACGCCAGCTTGACGAGGTGATGACTGATTTCTGGTTCAACCACTTCAACGTCTTCCTCGACAAGGGGCCTGATCATTATCTGATTACGGCATACGAACGGGACGTGATCCGCCCACATGCGCTCGGCAAGTTCAAAGACCTTCTGCTGGCCACCGCCCAAAGCCCGGCCATGCTCTTTTACCTGGATAACTGGACAAGCGTCGGGCCAGACTCCGACTTCGCCGAATATGGCCCCGCTCCGCAAAAACAGACTCGGGGCGCTCCCCCGGCAGCCCCGCAAAACAAGAAGCCCAGCGGCCTGAATGAGAACTATGCACGCGAATTGATGGAACTGCACACCCTGGGCGTCAATGGCGGTTATACACAAAACGACGTTACCGAGGTTGCCAAGGTATTCACCGGCTGGACGCTCAAAGAACCCAACCGCGGCGGCGGCTTCCAGTTCATCGAGCGGCGCCATGAACCCGGTGTCAAGAAAGTGTTGGGCCAAACCGTCCAGCCGCAGGGGGAACAGGAAGGCCTTGAGGTGCTCGACCTGTTGGCCCGCAATCCGGCGACGGCGCACTTCATCTCCACCAAACTGGCGCAGCGATTTGTATGCGACGATCCGCCGCCGGCGTTGGTGAACCGCATGGCCCGGACCTTTCTGGCCACCGATGGCGATATTCGGGAGGTGCTGCGCACCTTGTTCCATTCTCCCGAGTTCTGGTCGCCGGATGCCTATCGCGCAAAAGTGAAGACACCACTGGAATTTGTCGCCTCGGCCGTGCGCGCCAGTGGCGCGGACGTGCAGAATGCCATGCCGCTGGTCCAGGCTCTAAGCCGGATGGGCATGCCCTTGTACGAAGCGCAGCCTCCCACCGGCTACTCCATGCAAGCGGGCGCGTGGGTCAACTCGGCGGCACTGCTGGAGCGGATGAATTTCGCTTTGGCCTTGGCGGAAGGCCACTTGCCCGGAATTCGCATGAATACGCAGCAGATGCTGACCAACTATGGTCCGGCTGAGGTTCGCCGTCAGACAGTTCCCGTGATTGGCGCTGAAAACATCATGCTGGCCGAGGTGGAAAACGCATTTCTTGCCGGAGACGTATCCCGGCAAACGCACGAAACCATCGATCAGCAACTCAACAGCAAACAACCCAACGGGGACATAAGAAACCCCAACCTGGGCATCATCGCCGGACTGATTATGGGTTCGCCGGAATTTCAAAGACGGTAAGGAAGCAGTCGTTGGTCTTCGGCCAGCAGAGCTGCAAGCACCAAGCTGCAAGCCGGCCGGGCCACGCTTGGCCTGGTGCCTGTGCTTGGGGCCATTCTGGCCGACGACCGAAGGCCGACGGCCAACAACGAGGGTGAATATGCCAATCACACGACGAATATTCCTGAAGGGCGGCTCCCTGGCACTGGTGGGAACCGCGACCATTCCGTCATTCCTGGCACGCGCCGTTTTTGCCGCGGAAACGCCCATCCGGCGGCGCCGTCTGGTGGTCATTTTTCAGCGTGGCGCTGCCGACGGATTGAACATCGTCATTCCACACGGCGAGTCCGCGTACTATCAGATGCGCCCCACCATTGCGATTGCCCAGCGCGAGGTGATCGATCTGGACGGCTTCTTCGGACTGCATCCTTCGTTGGCGGCGTTCAAACCGATTTGGGATCAGCGCCGGCTGGCCATCGTGCATGCCGCCGGTTCGCCCGATCCCACGCGCTCGCACTTTGACGCCCAGGACTTTATGGAATCGGGCACTCCCGGCTTCAAGAACACCTCCGACGGATGGTTGAATCGCGCCGTTCGCCTGGAGCCACACGCGGCTGCGGCCACGCCGTTTCGCGCCCTGGCCATGGGCCCCTCGTTACCTCGCATCCTTTCCGGACCGGCCCCCTCGGTGGCCATCAACAACCTCGCCGAGTTCGGCGTCGGCGGGCATAATCCGGCCGCACGACCGATGGCCAACACCTTCGAGTCCATATATGAGCGATCGGCGGACACAATGTTGCATGGCGCCGGCCAGGAGACCTTCGAAGCCTTAAAGATGCTGCGAACCGCCGACCCTGGGCGCTATACGCCCGCTCCAAACGCCGATTATCCCAAGGGACATTTAGGAGACAGCTTGCGGCAACTGGCCCAGCTCATGAAAGCCGACTTGGGCGTGCAGGTTGCATTCGCCGACCTCGGAGGCTGGGACCATCATGTGAATGAGCCTCCACAACTCGAGAACGTGCTGCGCGATTTTTCGCTGGCTCTCGCCGCCTTCTGGAACGACTTGTCCGATCTCGGTGAAGACACCGTAATCGTCACCATGTCGGAATTCGGACGCACCGCGCGGGAAAACGGCGATCGCGGCACCGACCACGGCCACGCCAACTGTATGTTTGTTCTCGGCGGCCCAGTTCGCGGCGGACGGGTGTACGGCCATTGGCCCGGATTGCAATCCGAGCAACTTTATGAGGGCCGCGACTTGGCCCTGACCACCGATTTTCGCAGCGTGCTGAGTGAGGCGGTAGCCCATCAACTGGGCTTGCGCAACCTGAAAGGCGTATTCCCGAACTTTACGGCAAAGCCACTGGGAATTCTAACTTGAAATCTTTATTTTGGTTCCACCGTCTGCGCGATCATAACGTTCTGCTTGAACTGATCGAGCATATTCGGCTCCAGGCGAACCTGGGTGGGACGCTTGGCGATCGTCATCTGATCAATCTTGTCCTGCAGTTTTAACAAGGCATAGAACAGGTTTTCCGGACGCGGCGGACAGCCGATCACGTAAACATCCACAGGAACGATGCGATCCACGCCCTGCAAGGTGGCATAAGTATTGAACGGCCCTCCCACGGAGGAACAAGCGCCCATGGAGATCACCCACTTCGGCTCCGGCATCTGGGCATAGATCCGCTGGATCACCGGGGCCATCTTCAGCGTTACGGTTCCGGCCACAATCATCAGATCGCTCTGCCGGGGGCTGGGACGAAAGACTTCGGAGCCGAAACGCGCAATATCGAAGCGCGAGGTCGAAGATGCGATCATCTCAATGGCGCAACAGGCCAACCCGAAAGTCATCGGCCAGATGGCCGACTTGCGGGCCCAATTAAACACGTAATCCACCGTGGTGGTGATAAAGCTCTTCTCAAACCTGTTTTCGATCCAGGACATAACCCCTCATCTCGCGTTGCCGCTCGTTATCTATAAGTTTACCAGTTTCTGACACCCAAGCAGGTTTCAGAGTTTCAAGGTTTCAAAGTCGGCTCAGAACATGGCCTGGGTCGCCCCGGAATCCTGGAGCTTCATGGAATCTTTGGAGTGTCCCGGGAACCCGCAAAACTGAGTCTTCCCCCAATTTCGAAACCTTGAAACAGTGAAACCAGCGCTTTCCATTGGAGTTTTTCCGGAATTTGCCGATGAATATGGATTGGACGGTTGTATCATAACGACGAAGCTATGACGATGCCTGCGACTTCGGGAAGCCCCTCGGAACTCCATCAGTCGGAATGGACACCCCTGCTGTGCCTGGGCGCGCAGGAGGTCTTCCAGTTGATGGTAGGTAAGGAGTTGGATCACTATACGTCTCCACAACCGGAGGCCTTCCTCGAATACACGGCTATGGTAGGCCTGGCCGGACCGATTTGCGGTCTTTTCAGTATTCGCTGTACCAGTCATGCGGCGGCCCTGATTGCCTCGGGCATGTTGGGCACTACCCCGGAAGCCGCCAGCCCCCAAACTCGCGACGCATTAGGCGAAGTTTGCAATATGGTCGTAGGACACTTCAAGTCCAAGCTGGGCCCAGTTGGCGAGAACTCCATGCTGTCCATTCCCACCGTCATCCGCGGTACCGATTACAAATTGCGCTCGCTGGTGAACGGGATGGCCCTGGAAGCCCCCATGCAGTTTTCCGGAGAACTGGTCATGCTCCGGCTCGATTACAAATTGGGATAGCCGGGATCTGCTTCACGGCCCGCAGCGGAATGCCCGCACGTAAGGATTGGCCAGCAACGGCCGCCGCATCCACACCCAACTCTCCGGTTGCTTCCATACGGGATCCGTATCCGCCGCCACCAGTACGCTGATTCCATAGGTCCGGCACACGCTCTCCGGCGTTACCGCGCTCCCCGGCAAAGGTTCGAACAGGCTATCGACGGCAGCCTCCCGCGCTTCGCACTGCGACGCCTGTCCCCCATAGACGGCTCCACAGCGCGGCATGCCAACCGCCGCTGGATGTCCCGAATAAAGCAGGTTGGCCGGTTGCATCGCCGTGTCCGGGTTGTATTGCAAAATGGCATTTTTCGGCTCCTGCTTATTCAACTGCTCATAAACTGAGCGCAAAGCGAAGATCCGCTTGCCGGCAACTGCATCCGCCTCAGTCCATTCCACATCGTAAAGCCGCAAAGTAACCACCTGATACGCCGTGCCCAGCACGCCAACGATCAGCATGGCGCAGGCCACCCGCCAGCATCGCACACTCAGACGGCTGGGACAGGCCATCCCACGGTCCAGCATCGCCGCTCCCCACAACAAAAGCACAAACTGAGCCTGCAGAAAGCATCGCCAGCCAATGTCATTGGAGGCCAGGGTGTTGGAACGGACAAACGAGCCGACCAAAAAACTGGTCGCCACCATAACCCAGGCCGCCACTTCTTCCCGGGAGAGCCGGATCTTTGCTGCCCGGCCGGCCTTCAGCCGCAGCCAGGCCACCAGAAGAAAAAAACCCAGCTCCAGAAAATAGTTCAGCGGCAACAGCAGCAGGTTCGCAATCCAAAGATGCTTTCTCCAGCCGAGATGCCGGATGAGCATGCGCATCGCCAGGGGAAACTCGCGCACGGCCAGAGCAAAAAACCCGCTGTGGTGGCCCTCTTGTGCGCCGGGTGCGAAGAGCATTCGCAGGGTGGGAACGGAAAACACGATGGCCAGCACACCGGCCGCCAGCAACAGCGGCCACTCGTCCCACCAGCCGCGGCAGGCGGCGATCACCAGCCAAAGCGCTATGAACGCCGCGAACGTCAGCGTTACCAGCACCGATAGCCCGCAGGCGCTGCCAAACGCCAGGGCTGCCACAATTACGCTGATTGTGCGCTGCGACCCTGAACCCGTGGCCCGGCGCAAAATCAGAAAGCCCATGACGCAGGCAATCATGGCCAGCACGTGGTGCGGTGTCCATAGCATCGCATCCACCCACGAGGTGATCTGGACATTCCACCACTCCATGTCGGCATACACCGGCGCCCGGAAATGGGAAATATAGAGCACGGGCAAAAGATCGAGGCCCGTCACCGCGACCAAAGCAAAGCCGGTAAGACTGGCGCGGCCCAGCCCTTCACGGACCCCGGCCAGGTAGCGCAGTCCGATCGGAATGAGCGAAAGCAACGCAATCCCGCCCCAAACCGTACTGCCCAGCATCGCCAGCCGCGGCGTGATTCCACTGAGGCGCGTCACCAGGCCGCACATCATCATCCAGAAATAGTGATAGCGCAGCAAAATCAGCGGATGGCCTTCAAAGAAAGGATTTGCCGCCGGAATGCCGCGCGCCGCCGCCGCGGTCATGGCCGTGCGCACACTGTGGTCGTATACGGTGACGCTGTTATACAGCCGGTGCCCGATTTGCAGATCAGCCACCGATAGCAGCGCCAACACCGCCCACCCCAGCGCAAACCACACCCCCATCCGCACCCAGGAACGCCGGCCCTCCTGGGTGCGCGGGCACCCGCCCTGGCTTGCCGTGGGCCCGGCCCGCATACCTGTGCGTCCCCTGCCCCATCTTTCCCAAGCCAGAATCAATACCGCAAATATGCCCCACACCAGGCCAAAGAACATCCAAAGCACCCGTGGATAACGGCCCAGCAGAAAAACCAGAACCGGAACCGTAGCTACGCCCAGCGGCGTACTCAGCAGAACGCGCATCGCCGGCCGTTCCCGGCGAAACTCCATCAGGTTCGTCAACCAGCCCGCCACATATCCCGGCACAAAGACAAACAGCCCCAGCAGCATTGCCGCCGCCGCACCGCCAAACACATCAATCACGGTAAAGTTATGAAGCATCTCTAAAAGTCCGAACGATAAAGTCTACGCACCCGGCATGAAAGCTGCCTCCGGCCAATGCCCGATGCCCTCACTGACATGGCGGCAAGATCGGAGAACTCCCCCATGGCGCCAGCATCGTGGGCAAACCTTCCGCATCCGGTTCCAGCACCCAAACCTGTCTTCCCGCATACTGCTGAATCAGCCGGCAATCCTCGCCATTGCTCATCGAGCGGGCCCAAATCACCTCTTCGGCGCCAATATCCGGTCCGTTGTACACCCATTCCTCATAGACCGGATGATCGGCGGCATACTTTACCAAGATCAAGTGCCGGCCGCCGCGCCGCTCCAGATCATGAACGATGCGGACACGCTCCAAATTCCACGGCAATGGAAAATCCACGCTATGGTGCAAGCCGCGCATCGTATTGGAAATCATCATGCCCAGTGCGAACAACAGCATGGCGGCCATGATACCGCGCGCCCAGAACAATCCCAGCGCACGTTTCCTGCGCAATGCCGCCCGCAGATAGCGAATTCCCAGAATGCACAGGCCAAAGAAACTGACCAGCAGCGGCGCGGGATAAGCGCTCAGCGGCCAGTACACGACGGCAAACAATCCCGCCGCCACCAGCCAGAAAGTACAAACCAGCAGATAGCGCTGGCTGGCATTCACTTTTAGCGCGCCCACCGTCCCCAACAGCGCCAGCAACAACAACGGAGAAAAATGCTGCTTGTAATAGAAACTGAACTTCTGTCTCGTCAGCTTCCAGATGCCGGCCGCCGAATGGGAAAGCAGGCCCGGCTCCCCTTCCCATTCTTCATACATTCTCGCCATGCTGGCATGGCGATAGGGCGGCCTCGGCAGCATCCCGCTTCCCAGAAAGGGGCGCACAAAATGATATTGCTGGAAGTTCGCCATATACGGCATTTGCGTCAGGCGCCCGGTCCCGCGCAGGTTGTAATACCCCATACCGGCAAATAAGACGGACAGCAACGCCGCGGCCAGAGCCAAGGCACGGTAGCGCCGCTGCCGGATCATCCATGCCGCGGTCGCCAGGCCCAGCGGAATGGCAAACAGGAATCCTTCAAAGATCCGGGTATTGGCCAGCAGCGCCACTCCGCAAATCAGCGGCAGCACGTAACGCAGGCGCCCCTGCGATCTCAGGCGGACGCAGGCGCCCAGCGCCAGCGCGGCGCCCAAAGCGCACACCGAGCCTCCCCAGTAGGAGTCGCTATAGGTAGTGTAGATCCCGTATTTCATCGCGCAGAACAAGCCGGCCAGCAGCGCATAGCGCGGCCGCAGCAGCGGTTGCAGCGCCCAGCAGATGGCGCCGCACATCAGCCCGGTACTCAGCCATACCCCCCACCAGGGATTCCCTCCGGCCACGATTCCCAACGCGTAAAACAGGCTGGATCCCGGCTGGTACATGCTCTGATAGGTGGGCACCAGGTTGATATGAAAGCTCTCAAAATGCTGCCAAAGCGCGGGCGTGGGATTGGTGAGCCGCGCGGCGGCCAACGTCTGCGCTCCCAGAAGATTACTGAACTCGTCCTGAATCGCCGGCTCCGGAAACGTCAGCCAGGGCAATAAGGCCAGCCGCGGAAGCATCGCCACTCCTGCGCAAAGCAGGACCGCCGCCATTCTCCGGTTGGCCAGCCGGCTCCATACGCCGGCCATGCGAATGCATATCCGGCATTTCCGCAGCAGAAACCCGATCACGAATCCGCCCACCAGCAGGGCCAGGTCAGGCATTGCGCCCGCCTTCGTGGATCGCCATCCGATAGCCGGTGTGAAACGTCATAAATAAGAGATTCCGATCTCGGAATTGTACACTGTGGTCTGATATGGCTGGTTTCGAGATCCTCGATCGCTCCCCCTCCGGCAAACCGGTTGCCGAATCGGCATCCGAAGCGGGCCCGGCGTCTCTGCGTTGGTGGGAATGCATTGTGCCGCTGGTGTGCTGTTTCCTGCTGGCATTGCAATTGTTCAGCGGCATCCATCACTGGTCGCAGACTGCGGATGAATCCACGCACCTGTACGCCGGATACCGTTACCTGAAGTGCGGCGATTTCGGATTCGGCCCCGAGCATCCGCCTCTGGCTCGAATCGTAGCCGCGCTTCCACTGCTGGGCAGCCACATAGGGGTGAACTGCGCCACCACAGCGCGCGACGAAGCCTTTGCCTCGCTGGATTGGCTTTACGCCCACGATTTCCAGTGGACACTGACGAGAGCACGCCTCGCCGTATCGGTCTTCGCCCTCAGCTTATGCCTGCTGCTCTGGTATGCGGCACGCCGCATGTTCGGTCCCGCCGCAGCGCTGGTGGCCACCCTGCTGCTGGTTTTCGATCCTACGGTCCTGGCCCACGGCGCACTGGTTACCACCGATATGGCGCTGACCTGCACCATGTTTCTCTCGGTCTTTGCCTTCTACCTGTGGAGCAAACGGCGCACCTGGCCCCGCCTCCTGCTGACCGGCGCAGCCACGGGCCTGACGATGGTGGCCAAGCAGTCGGGAGTGCTGATCTTCCCCATTCTTATCCTGCTGGCCGTCGCTGATGCCCTGCTCCAAAACGCCGGTATCCGCCACCGCCAGCCGCACGCACCCCGTTCCGTGCTTCGCAACATGATTCTTCGCAACATTCTTCGCAATGCCGGGGTGGTGGTTTTGATCGGCATCATGGCAGTAGGCGTGATATGGACGGCCTACGAATTCCGATTTACCGCGCACGCGGATGGCGCCCCCCTGCCGGCTTTGAGCGCCAGTCGCGGCAGCTTTGCCGGGGTGTTGCAAGCGCTCCGGCACTATCGTCTGTTGCCGGAAGCCTACGTTCAGGGACTGCAAACCGCCCGGGTGCTGGCTCGCGGACAAGGCTCCCTCACGTTGCTGCTGAACCGGGTTTATCCCGAGCCGCCATGGTTCTACTTTCCCTTAAACATGGCCATCAAGTACACCATCCCGGTGATGGCCATGTTGATATTGGCAATTTTCGGATTGTATTCCGGCTTTCGTAAGCAGCGGCGCGAGTGGCTTTTCGCTATCGTGCCGCCGCTGTTCTACCTGCTCACTTGCCTGAACGCCCATATCAACAGCGGTATCCGCCACGTGTTGCCCATCACTCCCTTCCTCTTCCTATTTGTGGCGGCCGGCTGCGTGCATTTGGCGCGACACCTGCGCTGGCCCGCCTACGTCATCGCCCTGTGTGTACTGCTTCACATGGCAACTTCTCTGCATGCATATCCTCACTACCTCTCCTATGCCAACGAATTCTGGGGAGGCCCGGACAATACTTACCGGCACCTGCCGAACAATGACTGGGGAGAAGCGCTGTATGCGGCCAGAGGCTACGTTCTACAGCACCCAGACGAGCCTTGTTGGCTCGCCAGTCCGTATTTGATCAGCATCCGGTATTACCAGATCCCGTGCCGTCAGTTCGCGGGTGGCGACATGCCGGAACCCATTCCGCCGCACGTACACGGAATTGTGATCCTCAGCAGCTCTTTCTTTGACAATGCCTTTTATGTCCGCCCCGGAGGTCAGCCCAACCCCGAGAATCCCTGGCTCGCACCTTTCCTGGCCAGACGGCCATCTGCCCGCCTGGGCGGAAGCGCCATGCTGGCTTACATGGGCGATTTCGATACTGCCGCGGCCGCAGCAAACTCCGAAGAGGACGCCGCACGGAAACTGGCTGATGGCGGTCGCTTTGGAGAAGCTCTCGAACACGCGCGCCGGGCCGCCGTCTTTGCCCCTGCTAATTCCGTCGCCCAGTTTGAATATTGCAGGGACCTGGTAGCCGACGGCCAGACCGATAAGGCTTTGCCTGAATGCCGAATTGCACGCGCACTGCTTATGGAAGGCGACGCCGGCAATCAATCCGCTGCGGGCATCCGTCTCGCCATCGCCTCTGCGCAGAAACTGCACTCCGGACTGCCGGCTGAAGCCCTCCGAGAGGCACAACAGGCCGTGACTCTGGCGCCTGGCAGCAGCACCGCACACCGCGAGTATTGTCGCGCCCTGCGGACAAACGGTGTGGAGCTCCAGGCTGCAAAGGAATGCCAGGAGAGTCTCCGTCTGGCCAAATCTTACGCACCCGGCTTTGGCTGGATGGGCCCGGTAACCAACATTACCAAACTGGGCTTTACCCCCGGCTGGGGACCCGCCCGGTCGCACCTTGCCGACGCCCTTCTGCATGCGCTGGGAGAGGAGTGAGCCCCGGTATTCTGAATGATTCATCGGGATTCATGGACAGGCGTTTCGCACCGGCATAAAGACAGAACATAACGCGCGCCAGTCAATATTTATTTGACTGACAATATCTCGTGGCACACGCGTCCCGGCGAACCGGAAGGCGGCGAATTCAGCCGACTCCGAGCGAGCGCCGCAGGAGCTCACAAAGGGGTGGGTAGATCGCGGTATTGTTGTCCTTAACCACTTCCGTTTAGGATAGGTTCTTGCAACTCTACTTCGTCCGGGGCATTTGTGCCTGATGCACTCTGAAACTTTGGCGGCAACTTCCGCAGCGCCATCATTATCACGCCCACGCAATAATTTCCCCCTGCGCGAGTCCGGCGCTATGGGTGCCGTGGTCTGCGGTTTTCTGTTGCGGCTGGCAGTGATCGTAGCGCTGCACACCTATCGGTTTCATGGCGCCGACCCGGGCTTCGCCTTCGGTTATGAGACCGGACGCATAGGCGCGGCACTCGCCTCCGGACAGGGCTTCAGCAATCCCTTTCACGGCATTACCGGTCCCACCGCCTGGGAAGCCCCGCTTTACCCGTTTCTGGTCGGCGGCATCTTCAAACTGGCGGGAGTGTACACTCATCTCTCCGCCTTCCTGCTGCTGACCATCAACAGCCTGTTTTCGGCGCTGACCGCCGCGCCGCTTTACCGCATTGCCAGGGACCGCTTCGGCTCGCAAGTGGCCAAGTGGTCGGCCTGGACCTGGGCCTTGCTGCCCTACACCATGTATTGGGCCACGCGTTGGGTCTGGGAAACCAGCTTGACCGCTTTTTTGCTGACTACGGCATTCTGGCTGGCGCTGGCGCTGAATCACGCCCGTGGACACCGCCTCTGGAAGAGTTGGGCCTGGTTCGGATTCGTCTGGGGCCTCATCGCCCTGACCAATCCTACTTGTTTGTCGTTTCTGCCTTTCGCCGGCGGGTGGGCCTATTATCGGCTGGCCCGCAACAAACAATCCTGGTTCCTGCCCGCCGTCGTATCCGGCTTGATCTTTCTGGCGATGATCGCTCCGTGGGAAGTGCGCAATTACCGGACCTTCCATCAGGTGATACCCATTCGCAGCAATGGCGGCGCCGAGTTGCGCATGGGCAACGGCCCCGATGCCAACGGCCTCTGGATGGTGTGGCTGCATCCCACACAAAGCGTCCTGCAGCTTCGGGACTACCGCGCCATGGGGGAAATCGCCTACGCCCGCAGCCGCGGGCAGGAGGCAATAGCCTTTATGCGCAGCCATCCCCGCCGCACGGCCTTGCTGTGGGGAACGAAAGCTTTCTATTACTGGGCCGGCGTGCCGCGGCTGATGCACCCTGCCGCCCTGGCTCCGCTTAAGAATTCGCTGTTCCTGGCCTCGTCGGTGCTGGCTTGGTGGGGACTGGCGCTGATGCTCTGGCGCCGGTCGGATGCGTTTCTTTTTGCCGCCCTGCTGATAATCTATCCGCTGGCATATTACATCGCGTTTCCGCATGCCCGTTACCGGCATCCGATTGAGCCAATTCTGTTGATCCTGGGGGTGTACTTGGTTTCTCAAACTCGTGAACTGCGCGAACGCGCGACGCCTTCGGCGAAGGATGCCCCGGGGCTGGCGCCCGCCTCTCACTTCACTACCTTGTCGATCGTCGTGCCCTGCTACAACGAAAAGGCCACCCTGCGTTCAGTACTGGAGACGGTGCTCGCCGCCGATTCCTGCGGGCTGAAAAAAGAAATCGTCATCGTCGACGACTGCTCGCAGGACGGCACTCGCGAGATGCTTCCGCAAATCGAAAACGACTACCGCAACCATCCCCAGGGATCCGTGAAAGTCTTCTATCACGACAGGAATCAAGGCAAGGGCGCGGCTGTCCGTACCGGATTCGCCAATCTCAGTGGCGATTTAGTGCTGGTGCAGGATGCCGACCTGGAATACGATCCCGCCGATTATGCCGCCCTGTTGGCGCCCATCCTGCACGGCCGCGCCGACGCCGTCTTCGGCAATCGCTTCCACGGCGGCGCACACCGCGTGTTGTACTTCTGGCATTTCCAGGCCAACCGTATCTTGACGCTCATGTGCAACCTGCTCTCCGATCTCAACCTGAGCGACATGGAGGTGGGCTACAAGGTCTTCCGCCGGGAAATTCTTCAGCGCATCACCCTCAAGTCGAATCGCTTCGGCTTCGAGCCGGAGGTCACCATCAAAACCGCCAGACTCGGTTGCCGTCTCTACGAAGTGCCCATCTCCTACCATGGCCGCACCTACGACGAAGGCAAGAAGATAGGCTGGAAAGACGGCGTCGCCGCCCTCTGGCACATGATCAAGTACAAATATTTCGACTGATTAAGCTCCGGGTTTCAAGTTCCAAGTTTCGAGCCAAATGCCGGCAGCATTGAAACCCCCTTTTCGATGGCTTGGACTGGCACAAAGCCCACACCTGCCGGCTCCGGCTTGCTGCATATGGCTCCCAGCTAATACCATCATTAGTTATACTTATACTATGGCTCCAACCTGGACCGATCTTTTTGCCGATCGAACGCGCAACATCACCAGCTCCGCCATCCGCGAGTTGTTGAAGCTGATCCAACAACCGGGAATCATCTCCTTCGCCGGGGGACTGCCGGCGCCGGAAGTGTTTCCCCTGGCCCGTGTGCGGGAGTGCTGCCTGCGCGTGCTGGATCAGGACGGACGCGCCGCGTTGCAATATTCGCCAACGGAAGGTTATCAGCCACTGCGTGAAATGCTAGCCGCCGGTATGGAACGCCAGGGTATCCCGGCACGGGCCGAGAACATCCTGATCACGTCCGGCTCCCAGCAGGCATTGGATTTACTGGCCAAGTTGCTGATCAATCCCGGCGATCACGTTCTGGTGGAAGCGCCCACCTACCTCGGCGCACTGCAGGCCTTCAACGTCTTCGGCGCCGAATACCTGACGGTTCCCATCGACGAGGATGGCCTGCGCCTGGATTTGGTGGAAGCCGCCCTTCGCGCCCGCCCCAGGTTCCTGTACGTTCTGCCAAATTTCCAGAATCCGGCAGGCGTCACCCTTTCCCGCAAACGCCGCGAAGAATTGGTGCTTCTCGCCGATACCCACGGTGTGCCGATCGTGGAAGACGATCCTTACGGGAAACTTCGCTATGAAGGTGAGGACGTGCCTTCCTTGATGGCACTGGACCACGCCCGGCGTCCCGGCGGCGGCAACGTTATCTATCTCAGTACGTTTTCCAAAACGCTCGCCCCCGGTTTGCGCCTGGCCTGGGTCGTGGCTCCGGCGGAGGTCATCGCCAAACTGGTGCAAATCAAGCAGGCTGCCGACTTGCACACCAG
Organism: uncultured Terriglobales bacterium; assembly: GCA_964619235.1. Classification (GTDB taxonomy): domain Bacteria; phylum Acidobacteriota; class Terriglobia; order Terriglobales; family Acidobacteriaceae; genus CAZUCM01. The sequence continues at coordinate 635 of CAZUCM010000030.1, read as the reverse complement.
CACCTTCAATCAGCGACTGGTGTACGAAGCCGCGCAAGACGGCTTTCTCGAAACTCATGTCCAGAGCATCCGCGCGGCCTATCGCGAGCGGCGCGATGCCATGCTGGAGGCTTTGCGGGAGATGCTGCCACCCGAAGTGGGCTGGACCCATCCGCAGGGCGGTCTGTTCCTGTGGGTCACTTTGCCGCCCGGAATCGATTGCCGGCAACTTCTGAAACTCGCGCTCTCCGAGTGCGTGGCCTTCGTCCCCGGCGATTGCTTTTACGCCGGCGGCAGCGAAATCGGAAACCGCCAGATGCGCCTGAATTTTTCCTATGTGGAACCCGGCCGCATTCGTGAAGGGGTGCGCCGCCTGGCGGCGGCGATTCGCCGTTTCTAATTGCTTGCCGCGGTCGTGGATTCCGCATAAGCCGACAGTTGCGGATTCCGCCGGTCTGTGACCAGGGACCAGGCCGTTCGCCCCGGCAGCTGTTGCGGCAACAGGTGATTAGGTTCTGCTTGACCATCGGCAACTTACGGCTTGCACCCGCTTAACAACAGCGCCCCGATGCGCTTGAACTCCCGCAGCTCCTCCGCATTCCGGAACCACTTTCCGGTGTAGGTATCCGCGGTGGGCGTCAGGTCGGGAATCCGCC
>CAZUCM010000029.1:0-16001 GCA_964619235.1 uncultured Terriglobales bacterium | reverse complement strand
GTAAACGAGACGTTCATCGTGCAACTGCTGCCGGCCGCCAAGGTAGTACCGCAATTGTTGGCCTGGGCGAAATCACCGATGACCGAAATGGAGCTGATCGTAACGCCGGCAAGCCCGATATTGGATAACGTAAAGACTTGAGGCGAGCTCGTGGTGCCCACAATTTGGCTGCTGAAGGCGTAAGACGCAGGCAGCAAACTGACCGGGGCAGCCGAAGTTAATGCTGATACCCCGTTCCCGCTGAGCGAAACCGTATGAGGGCTTCCCGGTGCACTATCGGTAATGACGAGAGTTCCGGTAAGTGCTCCGACCGCGGCCGGCGCAAAGGTGATGGTCACCGTGCAAGTGCTGCCGGCGGCAAGGATCGAGCCGCAAGTATTGGTCTGGGAAAAGTCGCCGGTGACGGCAATGGAACTGATATCGAGATCGGCTTTGCCGGTATTGGTGAGAGTAACCGTCAAAGGAGAACTTGTGCTTTGTAAGGAGGAACTGGGGAATGAAACCGAAGACGAAGAAAGAGCCGCCGCCGGGCTTGCTGTGCATGAACTGCCGTTACCGGTACTCTGTATGGCGCCGCCGCAGCCGGCGCCGATTACACATGCAAGTAGGACGAACAACAACCCATATCTGGCTGGACCATTTTTCTTGTCGTGCATGCCTGTCCTCGAACACACGGCTTGCCTGGGTGTTGATTACAGAACTATTGCAAGATGTGGTTCGCCACAAGAGTACAAGAGGGGGTTTGGCAACACAACTTACTGGAGAGCATGCACACAGGTGATACGCGATATCCTAAAGATTCTCCGCCTCCGGTTGGGCATGGTCCATAGTAACCGTTTGCAGCGATATCCGCATCTACCAGGCTTTGATGGATACCGCAATACCAGCTGCGCTGGGAGCAGCCCAGGCATACGGGAGCCAACGTTCAAGATTGTGGTAGCCGCTACGGTGCAATCCATAAGAAGTGAGAATTTGAGTGGCGACCATGGTCAAACTATAGGAAGTGATCGTCGCACAGGTCTTTGTCGGCAACCAAGTTTCCTGGCGGCCACCCCGGCTGAGCAGGATGCAGCTCTGGGTTGAGTCCGCTATCCGAACGGCTCCGTGAACCGCAAAGCCGATCATATTTTCCTTGTCAAAGAAGCGATGAGTCATGGCATGAGCGGGAGTTTCACGCGGGACAGCGACCGCCAGCATGTTGGCGGCGGGGAGAGCGGATTTCAGAGACGGAACCACAGCATTTGCCGAAGTGCTTATGGCAGAGGGCGCTTCCACCGGCAAACCACCGCCGGAGGAGCCGGAGCTATCCGGCTGATCTGGAATTTCCCTGACGTCTGCACGCAGCCATGATTCTGACGGCGAGCCGGCAGGACTTGTGGCCTCATCCTGCGCCGCAGTCTCCGCTAACGTGCAACTCTCGCAGGCGGCGCCTTGGGAAATTTTCGTTTGAGTCGACTGATTGGACGCTGTTTGGCCAGGTTGCATGCTGAGGCAATTGCCAGCCGCTATCAGAACTACTACCAGGACAGACAGTACGTTCATCAAGGCCCTCTTTCCTCGCCAAACCACGATTTACGGTTACTAAAGTACACTGTCCTCCAGTTTTGGTCAAAGTACTAAAGTAACCACAAAGGCAGGCAGGTAACATGGGTATATCTATATGAAACGAAAAGCGTAGTGCGGATTGAGGTAACCTGCCGGGAGTGGCGGGACCAAGCCAGAAATGGCAACGGGCGCGAATCGGTTCGCGCCCGTTGCCATTTATCAGAAGTGCAAGTTATAGAGCCAGATTAGGGTGTGGGGACAGTGGCCACGGTTTGATCCGAATAACCACTTTGCAGGCCCGTATTATCCACCGCTGTCGTAACGTAATAATAGGTGGTGCCGCCGACGACGCTGGAATCGGTGTAGGTCATTGCAGACAAAGCGGTTGCGTTGATTTGCGTGTATGGGCCGCCGGACTGCGTTGCACGAAACACATAATATCCAACTACATCAGTGGACTTGCTCGGACTCCAAGAAAGAGTAACCGAATGGACGATACTTGCGGTTCCGGTTCCGCTCAGCGCAATGGCGATATTCGAGGTCGAAGCGTTGCTGGTAAGGGAGAATGACCCGGTAACGCTGCCAGTTGCTGTGGGGGCGAATTTGACCGTAAAGGTCGCCGTCTGTCCCGCGGCTAGCGTCAACGGCAAAGCCGGGCCGGTGAAGGTGAAGCCGGCGCCGGAAATCGTAGCCTGCGAAATGGAAACGGAGGCGGCGCTGGCCGTTACCGTGACCGTCTGTGAGGGACTGGTTCCCATGGTTACATTGCCGAAGCTGAGCGACGAAGCACTCGCGGACAACTGTGCCGACGAGGCGTTGTTCGTTACCCACATGCTTATGGACACAGAATTAGAAGCATTACTGACCAGGGAAAGTACTCCGGTCTGGTAGCCAGAGACGGTGCTGCTAAAGGTCAGGGTAAAGGAGGTCGATTGCCCGGCGGCGAGTGTGAGGGGCAGAGTCAAACCGCTAAATGAAAATCCAGGTCCGTTGATCGTGGCCTGCGAAATTGTGACGCTGCCTGTGCTGGCCGTTAACGTGACCGTCTGCGAAGAGCTGCTGCCAGCGGTGGTTGTGCCAAAGTTCAGTTGACTGGGATTGACCGCCAACTGGCCGACTGAATTCACCCCGGTTCCCGAAAGCGCTACGGCCGGCGTACTGGAAGCGTTACTCGTCAAGGAGAATGTTCCGGTAAAGCTGCCGGCTGCCGTGGGAGCAAAGGTCAGAGTGAAGGAAGCAGTCTGCCCGGCGGTGAGCGTCAGCGGCAGGGTTGGGCCGGTAAAGGTGAAGCCGGTCCCGGTCAGAGTCGCCTGCGAAATGGTAACGCTGGCGGTGCTGGCCGTCACCGTGACGGTCTGCGAAGCACTGGCGCCGGTGTTGACATTGCCAAAGGCCAGCGAGGATGGGCTGGCTGCTAATTGTCCCGCCGGATTCACGCCGGTCCCTGAAAGCGCTATGGCCGGTGTACTGGAAGCGTTACTCGTCAGAGAGAACGTCCCGGTAGAGCTGCCGGCTGCAGTGGGAGCGAACTTTACGGCAAAGGAGGTAGCTTGGCCAGCGGCAAGCGTCAAGGGCAGGGTTGGGCCGGTAAAGGTGAAGCCGGTCCCGGTCAGAGCCGCCTGCGAAATGGTGACACTAGCGGTGCTAGCCGTCACCGTGAAGGTCTGCGATGCGCTCGTGCCGGTGGTGACATTGCCAAAGGCCAGCGAGGATGGGCTGGCTGCCAATTGCCCCACCGGATTTACCCCGGTTCCCGAAAGCGCTACGGTCGGTGTACTGGAAGCGTTACTCGTCAGGGAGAACGTCCCGGTAGAGCTGCCGGCTGCAGTGGGAGCGAACTTTACGGTAAAGGACGTAGCTTGGCCGGCGGCAAGCGTCAACGGCAGAGTCGGGCCGGTGAAGGTGAAGCCGGTTCCAGTCAAAGTAGCCTGCGAAATGGTAACGCTGGCGGTGCTGGCCGTTACCGTGACGGTCTGCGATGTGCTCGTGCCGGTGGTGACATTGCCAAAAGTGAGTGAAGATGGGCTAGCTGTTAATTGTCCAACCGGATTCACGCCGGTCCCTGAAAGTGCGATGGTCGGCGTACTGGAAGCGTTGCTGGTCAAGGAAAGATATCCGGTAGAGCTGCCGGCTGCCGAAGGGGCAAAGATCAAGGTGAAGGAAGCAGTCTGCCCGGCGGTAAGCGTCAGCGGCAGGGTTGGGCCGGTAAAGGTGAATCCGGCCCCGGTCAGAGTAGCCTGCGAAATGGTAACGCTGGCGGTGCTGGCCGTGACCGCAACCGCTTGCGAAGCACTGGCGCCGGTAGCGACATTACCGAAGGTGAGCGATGACGGACTGGCTGCCAATTGCCCCACCGGATTTACTCCGGTTCCCGAAAGCGCTACGGTTGGCGCGCTCGATGCGCTACTCGTCAGGGATAACGTCCCGGTAGAGCTGCCGGCCGCCGTGGGAGCGAACTTGACAGTAAACGAGGCAGATTGCCCGGCGGCAAGCGTTATCGGCAAGGTCGAGCCGGTAAAGGTGAAGCCGGTTCCCATCAGACTAGCCTGCGAGATGGTAACGCTGGCCGAGACGGCAGTCACCGTAACGGTCTGTGAAGCACTGGCGCCGGTGGTGACATTGCCAAATGTGAGCGACGAAGGGCTGGCCGCCAACTGGGCCGCAGGAGCAGTGCCGGTTACCCAAATTGGCAAGGACACGGTGTTCGAGGCGTTACTCAGCACGGTGAACATTCCGGTTTGGTATCCGGCAATGGCGGCATAGTAACTCACGGTGAAAGAAGCAGACTGCCCGGCAGCGAGCATCAACGGCAGAGTTGGGCCGGTGACGTTGAAGCCCGATCCGGAGGTCGTAGCCTGTGAGATGGTAACGGGCGCAATGCTGGCCGTCACTGTGATCGTCTGCGAAGTGCTACTGCCGACGACGACATTGCTCAGGGCGACTTCGTCGGGATTGGCTGTCAACTGGCCGACAGGATTCACTCCAGTTCCCGAAAATGCGAGCGTAGCCGGAGAATTGGCAGCGTTGCTGGTGAACGATACGGTTGCGGCAGCACTGCCTGCCGCCGAGGGCGCGAAGGTGGCCGTAAAGGATGCAGCTTGTTCCGGCGCCAGAGTCAGGGGAAGCGTCAGTCCATTGAGGGTGAAGCCGGGGCCGGAAGATACCGCGGAAACCGTTGCATTACCGGTTCCAGAGTTGGAAATCGTAACGGTCTGAGTGCTGGACGCGCCAACATTCACATTCCCAAAACTCACAGACGATGGACTGATGACGATCTGGCCGGAAGCAGAGGAGCTGTATTCAAAGGCGCCGATGTCGTATCCGTTGCCTTGCGGGCGGGGAACGCCGTTGAAATCCCAAGTGGCAAAGTCCGGGATGCCGGCGTCAATGGCCGGACTGCCGGACTGCAGCTGGAAGTTGGAATTGGCGATGGAGACAAAGCCGGGGTCGCCCACGATGGAGGCGGAGAGAAAAGAAGGCGCCGATCCGTCGCCATACAACAAATTGTTACTGCCGACAACTCCACTGGTAACGCTGTTGGCCGAAAAGTAGCTTTCTCCGGACAGCACGTCGAAAATGTTATCGGCGAGCGTGACCGGAACGGCAACCACAATGGCGCCGGAGTTGGCGTTTTCGCGGGCCCCGCAATCGTACAGCGTGTTGTTGGCTATGACGACGGCGCTAACCGATGAGCCTCCCACCGTGATACAGGCATAAGCGCCGGCTTCGACGCCGCCGGGAGCCGGTCCCGTTCCGACATGGGAGATAACGTTGTTATATGCGGCGACGGTGCTCGTGTACGGGTCCACATTGGCAAAGCTGATGCCGGAGCAAACCGCATTCTGGATGAAGTTATCGTGCACATTGAGCAGAAACTGGTTAGGGCCGTTGACAGAGAACAACATGCCGCGGCAGGAGCGGGTGCGGACAACATTATTCCACCCCACCTCCAAGGCATTCGAGGCGCCGGAAAAAGAAAGGCTGTTGTAGCCTTGCACATTGGTACTGGTCGTGGAGCCGTTGTCGTGAATGTTGTTTCCCAGCAACTGGATGCCGGTAACGTTCGTTGCCTGTACGCAGGCGGCCGTACCGGATCCATTCGGACAGGAGAAGTCATTGCCCACTACTCGCCAGACGGCGCTGCCGGTCAACGACAATGCGCTGGTATTGCCCGTGACGGTCAAGCCGGCGAGAACCCATTGGCTGGCGGAAGACGAGATGCCATAAGTCTGGCCGGTGGCCGATCCAACAGTCACCAGTGCGCCGGGGTAGGCCACGATTGCCAGGGGAAGGCCGGTTGAACCGCTGCCGTTCATGACCAGAGATGTGGAATTTACGTCCAATGCGGTCTGCGTAACGCCATTCATCGCATAGGTGACGTCACCCGGAACCATTGCGCCGGCCGCATGGACCAGCGTGAGCCAAGGGCTGGAATAGCTGCCGCTATTGGAATCATTGCCGCCAGGGGAGACGAAATAGAGGTTACCGCTACGTACGGTAAAAGGAACCGCGTTTGAACCGACGCCGGCGACTTCGACGACGATGTTGCCGCTGGTGGCAGCCGGTCCAGGTTGGAACGAGACCTTCGTATTAGACCATGCCAGATAGCTTGCGGCGGGAACTCCGCCAACGGTTACTACCGAAGTCCCCTGCGTGGCACCGAAACCTTGCCCGTAAATGGTGACGATCGTGCCCAGATTGTTCAGACCACCAGTGCCGGGGCCGCTTTGCAGATCGCTGAAGAAAATACGCGGTGCCGAGTATTGTGCATAGGCTGTAACGCTAAGAAGCAAGCAAATCGCTGCGAAAATAAATAGAGAATAGCTTCCGCGTCCGTGGCTTGGCCTGACCGGCATCATCGATGACCGGCCTGTTTCCATTGCTGCCCGCGAATTGGGGCAGGTCAAAGTCGATTGCATTTGTACGTAGCCCTCCGGCATATGAAAAGCCGAAAAAATCGAGGTAGTCCCTGCACTGAACAAGCGTTTGCCGATTCAGTCAGCGCGGCATCAGGTGGAACTGTGCACGAAGTACCTTGCGGTAACCCTAATGGACGAACGGAGCCGCTGCCATGCGGTGTTTTACTTAATTGGGCAATGCGTAAGACACAAGTCTTTGGTCACAATCGCATGTCGCATCAGCTGCAGCAGGATCTTCGTCCCCGGGGCCGGTAAATGGGCGCCCCTGATGCTGTTCAGCACCCGTCAATTGCCAATTCCTTCAGCGAAATTCGTACTCAGCGGTTTCATGTCATGGCGTCGGAATAGTTGCGATCGATTGCGGAGAATAGGCGCTTTGTTCGCCGGTACTGCCCACCGAGGTCACTACATAGTAGTAAGTCGTTCCCGAAACCACGGTAGAATCCGTGTATGTGGATGCCGTCACCGTGGCGGCGGAAATCTGGGTATAAGGGCCTCCAGACTGCGTTCCGCGAAATACTTCGTATCCAACCACGTCTTTCGAAACACTCGGCTCCCAGGCCAGCGTGACTGCATGAGCGGCGCGATCCGCACCGTTCCCGCCCAAGGCAATGCCGAGAATGGAATTTGCAGCGTTGCTCAGCAGGAAGAAGTTTCCCGTCAGGCTTCCGGTGGAGGATGGAAGAACCGTCAGGGTGAAGGAAGCGCTTTGTCCGGCGGCGAGGGTCAGCGGCAGGGCCGGGCCGGCGAAAGAGAAGCCGGCGCCGGTGAGGCTGGCCTGAGCGAGGGTAACAGGTGCTCCGGCAGCTGTCACGGTTACGATTTGCGAGGAACTCGTGCCGGCAACGACATTGCCAAATTCGAGCGAGGAGGGGCTGGCCGCCAACTGCCCCGCCGGAATCGCCGCGGTTCCCGAAAGCGCGATGGTCGGCGAACTGGAGGCGTTGCTCATCAGAGAGAAGAACCCGGCAGTGCTGCCGGCCGCCGTGGGGGCATAAACCAGCCTGAAAGATGCCACCTGTCCGGCGGCGAGAGTGAGCGGCAAAGTTGGGCCTGTGAAGGAAAAGCCGGCACCCACGAAGCCGGCCTGCGCGATAGTAACCGGTGCGCTCGTGGCTGTCACCGTTACGACTTGCGAGGAAGTGGCGCCCGGAATGACACTGCCAAAGTTGAGCGAAGAGGGGCTGGCCGCCAACTGTCCCACCGGAGTCACACCGGTTCCCGAAAGCGCCACCTTTGGCGCGGTCGATGCGTTACTGCTCAAGGAAAAGGATCCGGTGGCACTGCCGGCTGCCGTGGGGGCGAAGGTCACGGCAAACGAAACGGCATTACCGGCGCTGAGCGTCAGGGGCAGAGCTGGGCCGGTGAAAGTGAATTTCGTCCCGGTGAGAGTTGCATTGGAAATGGTAACGGCGGCAGTGCTGGCCGACACAGTGATCGTCTTTGAGGAACTGGCGCCGGAGTTGACACTGCCAAAAACGAGCGAAGACGGGCTGAGCACCAGGTGGCCCACCGCGCGCAAGCCGGTCCCAACGAGTGGAACCGCCAATGCATTCGAGGAGTTGCTGGTCAGGGAAAAGGATCCGGCGAAGCTGCCTGCCGCGGTGGGGGCAAATTTCACGGTGAAGGTCGCGGTTTTTCCGACGGCGAGCGTCACGGGAAGGACTGGCGCGGTCAAGGAAAAGCCGGTTCCGATGACGGTCGCCTTGGAGATGGTGACGCCCGCGGTGGCAGCTTTCACGGTGATCGTCTTCGAGGAGGCGGCGCCGGCGGTGATATTGCCATAAGAAAGCGAGGCGGGGGTCGCCGTCAACACTCCCAACGGATTCGTACTGGTGACCCAGACCGGCAGCGCAAGGGAATTGGAGGCATTACTTACGATAGACAACATTCCGGTCTGGTAGCCGGCGACTAAGGAATAGTATTCCACGGTAAAAGCCGCAGACTGCCCAGCGGCGAGCGTCAGCGGCAAAGTGGGGCCGGTGATGGAGAAGCCGGATCCGCTCAAAGAGGTCCGCATGATGGTAACGGGGGCAATGCTGGCGGTTACCGTTACGGTCTGCGCAACACTGCTCCCGGTGGTGATATTGCCCAGGTTGACCTGGCCGGAAGCGGCTATCAACTGGCCGACCGGATTCACTCCAGTTCCCGAAAGCACAAGTGCGGTAGGGGCATTCGCGGCGTCACTGGTAAATGGCACGGTGGCAAAGGCAGGCCCCGCTTGCGCGGGGGTGAAGGTGACCGTAAAAGAAGCGGCCTGTCCCGGCAGCAATGCCAGCGGCAGCGTCAGTCCATTCAAGGCAAAACCGGGGCTGGAAGAGAGCGCGGTAACCAATACGTTGCCGCTGCCCGTGTTTGAAATCGTGACGGCCTGAGTGCCGGAGGCGCCAACGTTAACATTTCCAAAATTCACTGGAGAGGGACTGAATACAATCTGGCCGAAGGTGGGGCCGCTGTATTCGAAGGCGCCGATGTCGTATGCGATGCCTTGCGGACGGGGAACGCCATTGAAATCCCAAGCGGCTACGCTGGTGACGCCTGCGTCAATGGCCGGACTGCCGGCCTGAAGTTGGAAGTTGGACGCGGCGGGGGATACGAAATCAGGATCGGCATTGATCGTGCTGGAGAGAAACAATGGCAGTGTGCCGCTGCCGAACAGCAAATTGCCGGTTCCGGTAATGCCGCTGGCTGTGCCGGAAAGGGAGAAATAGCGCTCGCCACGCAGTATGTCCAGGATGTTATTCGTAAGCGTGACCGGGGCGGAAGCCGCAATGGCGCCGGCATCGGTGTCCTCGCGTCCGCCGCAGTCGTACATCGTATTATTGGCCAGGACGACGGCACTGGTGGAGGAGCCGCCGGTGTGGATGCATGCGTAGGCATCGGCTTCCACTCCGCTGGGATCCGGTCCCGTCCCGACATGGGAAATCACGTTATTAAGGGCAGAGACGGCGCCCGCCGTAGGGTTCACATTGGCGAAACTGATGCCCGAACAAACCGCATTCTGAATGAAGTTGTCGTGCACGTAAAGCAGATACAGCCCGGTGCCGGAAGAGGAGAATTGCAGGGCGCGGCAGGAGCGGGTGCGGACAATATTGCTCCAGCCCACTTCGAGATTCTGCGAGGAACCGGAAAAAGCGACACTGTCGTATGTCGCAGCGCCGGAGGCATTGGCCAAACCACTGTCGTGGACATTGTTGCCCAGGAACTTTATGGCGGTCACGGCCGTTCCCTGTACACAGGCGGCCGGGCCGGTTCCGTTGGGGCAGGTAAGGTCATTTCCCACGATGCGCCAGCCGGCGGCCTGGTTCAGCAGCAGGGCACTGGTGTTTGCCGCAAGGGTGAAACCGGCGAGAACCCATTGACTGGCGCTGGACGAAATGCCATAGGGCTGGCCGGAAGCCGATCCTACCGTCACCTCGGCGCCGGGATAGGCCACGAACGCCTTGGGAAGGCCGGCGGAACCGCTGCCGGTAATGACCAGAGAGGCGGAGCCATCGTCTAATCCGGTCTGCGTAATACCATTCATCACATAGGCAATATCACCGGGGAGCATGGCGCCGGCCGCATGGAGCAAAGTTAACCATGGACTGGAATCGCTGCCGCTGTTGGAATCGTTGCCACCCGGGGAGACGAAATAGACGTTGCCGCTGCGCACGGTGAAGGGAATCATATTCGAACTCGTGCCGGCAACCTTTACTACGATGTCGCCGCTGGTGGCAGCGGATCCAAGCTGAAAGGAAACCCTGGTATCCGACCAAGCCAGATAACTTGCGGCGGCGCCGCCGCCAATGGTCACCGTGGAATCGTTTTGTGCAGTGCCAAAGCCTTGTCCGTAAATCGTAACGATTGCGCCCAGGCCATCCTGACCGCCAGTACTGGGGCCGCTTTGCAGGTCACTAAAAAAAATGCGTGGGGCGGAGTATTGCGCATGAGCCGCAAGGACGAAAGTCAGACAAAGAGCGGCGATTAGGAGCAGGGAACGACTGGCAGGCAACCTGCCCGCAGGAACCGGATACACGACAGTCTTACCCACTGCGTCCTCCCACAATTTTGAGATCGAAACGTCAAAGGGGCCCGGGCACTACGTAATCCGCTTACAGATAAATAAGGATTAGAAATATGTTAAAACGACGAGGCGTCGATTGCTATGGGGTATTTTGCTTAGTCGGTTAGCTTAGCTGATTCGTATAGCCTCCCGGGCGCGCCGATTCGGGTGAAACGCGAAAGGCAGCCGTGCAGGCGCAAGGGGAGAATTACCATCAATGCTCATTCCAGGACGAGCCGCAATTGCTCCTGCCAATCGGGTAGGGCAATGCCGAAAGCTTGCTGGACTTTCCGGTTGTCGAGCACGGAATAGGCCGGACGCTTCGCCGGCGTGGGATACTCGCTGGTTGCGATGGCCTGAACGTGCGTGGCGCGCAGCGGCGTCGCAGACTGCAAGCGGCCGAAGCCGGAGGCCGGATACCGATCGAGGATGGCCTGGGCGAAGGCGGCCCAGGAGGTTTCTCCCGCCGCAGTCAAGTGGTATACCCCGGAATACAGCGCGGGTCCGGAAAAAACCGGCGGTTGCGCCAGGATAGCGGCGGTGGCGGCGGCCACCATGCGCGCCCAAGTGGGAGCGCCGATCTGATCGCCGACGATGCGAAGTTCCGGGCGTTCCTGGGCGAGGCGCAGGATGGTCAGCAGGAAGTTTTTTCCGCGCATGCCGTAGAGCCAGGAGGTGCGAAAAATCAAGTGCGGAGCGCCGCTCGAAGCCAGCCGCTGCTCCCCTTCCAGTTTAGTTTGCCCGTACACGCCGAGCGGATGCGTGGGAGCGGTTTCCGCATAGGGCTGGCAGGCGGAACCGTCGAAAACATAGTCGGTGGAATAGTGGACCACACCGGCGCCGATTCGTTGCGCTTCCTCCCCAATGACTCCGGGAGCCTCCGCGTTGATCGCCTGGGACAAGGCGGGCTGGCTTTCGGCGACATCGACCGCCGTATAAGCGGCGGCATTCACGATCCATGCGGGGCGAAGCGAACGGATCAAGGTGCGGATATCGTCCGGGCGGGAAAGATCGATGCGGTCCTGATCCACGGCGGTGACCGGGCCGAGAACGCTCAAATGGCGCTCCAGCTCATATCCTAGTTGTCCAATCCATCCGATCAGCAGAATGTTGCGATTCATCGCGCTAGTCATAAACTTCCGCCTGGCTGAGCCGCAGGCCCTGGCGGTCCTTTTCTGAAAGAATGGGTTCGCCGCACTCCGGCCATGCAATCGCCAGGCCGGGATCGTTCCATAGCAGCGAGCGCTCGCATTTCGGGGCGTAGTAAGAAGTCGTCTTGTAGAAGACCTCGGCAAACTCGGAGAGCACCAGAAAACCGTGGGCAAACCCTTCGGGAACCCACAGCATGTGCTTGTTCTCAGCCGTAAGAGAGACGCCGATCGAGCGGCCAAAGAAGGGCGAAGAGCGGCGGAGATCGACGGCCACGTCAAAGATCTCGCCGGCCAGGACACGGACCAGTTTTCCTTGCGCTTGAGGAATCTGATAGTGCAGTCCGCGAAGCACGCCACGCCGCGAGCGGGAGTGATTGTCCTGCACAAAATCGCGGTCCAGGCCGGCCTGGGCCAGCGCGCGGCGATTAAAGCTCTCAAAGAAGAAGCCGCGCTCGTCGCCAAATACAACGGGCTCCACTATGCAGACGTCCGGAATGGCGGTAGGCGTGATTTTCATAAGCTCAGACGGTTTGCAGGCTGCGCTCCTGGGCGAGCCGCGCGAGATATTCTCCGTAGGCGTTAGGGAACGAAGCGGCCAGCGCAGTCAATTGGCCGGCGCCGATGTATCCCATGCGATAGGCCACTTCTTCCGGGCTCGCAATCTGCAGGCCCTGTCTTTTTTCCAGGGTCTGAATAAACTGCGAGGCCTCAAGCAGAGCATCGTGGGTGCCGGTATCCAGCCAGGCGACGCCGCGGCCGAAGAGTTGCACCTGCAAGTTGCCCTGTTCCATGTATAGCCGGTTCAAATCGGTAATCTCGAGCTCGCCGCGGTGGGAGGGCTTCAATTGCTTGGTCAGCCGTACGACTTCGCGATCGAAAAAATACAGGCCGGTTACGGCGTAATTCGACTTGGGGTTGAGGGGTTTCTCCTCGATGCTGAGGGCTTTGCCGTTTTCGTCCAGCTCGACGACGCCGTAGCGTTGTGGGTCGGTTACCGGATAGCCGAAGACAATGGCGCCGCTCTGCAGCTGCGCAGCTTCCTGTAACTTTACCGACAAGTCCTGCCCATAAAAAATGTTGTCGCCGAGGATCAGCGCGCAAGGCTCGCGGCCAACAAAATCTTCGCCGACCAGAAAGGCCTGGGCTAATCCGCCGGGATTGGGTTGAACGACGTACTGCAGCTGGAGACCCCAGCGGGCGCCGTCGCCAAGCAGCGTCTGGAAGCGCGGAATGTCGTGCGGGGTGGAGATAATGAGGATCTCGCGAATGCCCGCCAACATGAGCGTGGTCAGGGGATAGTAAATCATCGGCTTGTCGTAAACCGGCAACAACTGCTTGGATACGACATGCGTGGCCGGATACAAACGGGTACCGGAACCACCGGCGAGAATCAGTCCTCTCATACGCTTGCCTTCTTTGTCTGGTCTTCCTCGGAGGCGTGGGCCTCGGCGGTCACTTTTTGTACCCAGTCTTGGTGGTCAAGGTACCACTGAACCGTCTTGCGGATGCCGGTCTCAAAGCTCTCGGCCGGCTGCCAGCCAAGTTCCTGGCGAATCTTCGCGGTATTAGTGGCATAACGGAAGTCGTGTCCGAGCCGGTCGGTGACAAATTGAATCTGCGAGGCATAGGAACCTTGCGGCTTGGGCCGCAGTTCATCGAGCACGCGGCACAGCGTATTGACCACATCGAGATTGGCGAGTTCACAGCCACCGCCGATGTTGTAGCTCTGTCCGGTTTGTCCGCGCGCCAGCACGGTGCGAATGCCATCGCAGTGGTCCTGCACGAACAGCCAGTCGCGAACGTTCCGGCCATTTCCATAGACCGGCAGGGGCTTGCCCTGCAGGGCGTTGCAGATCACCAGCGGCATGAGCTTTTCGGGGAACTGATAAGGGCCGTAATTATTTGAGCAGTGGGTAGTGAGCACCGGCAATCCGAAGGTCCGGTTGTAGGCCCGAACCATATGATCGGAGGAGGCCTTGGATGCCGCATAAGGGCTATTGGGAAGATATAGGCTCTGCTCGGTGAAGCTGGGTGCGTCCGCGGTCAGGGTGCCGAAAACTTCGTCGGTGGAAACGTGCAAAAAGCGAAACGCCTTGGCTTCGGGGGCGGGCAGGGTGCGCCAATATTCGCAAGCCTCCACCAGAAGGTTGAAGGTGCCCACAATATTGGTGGCAATAAAAGCTTCCGGGCCGGAAATGGAGCGATCGACGTGAGATTCTGCGGCAAAGTGAACGATGGCCAACGGCCGGTGCTGTTGCAACAATCCGCGAATGGTGTCGCGATCGGCGATATCGGCCTGATGGAACAGGTGCCGCGGATTTCCGGCCAGCGGCGCCAGATTGTGCATGCTTCCGGCGTAGGTCAGCTTGTCAACGTTGATCACCGTCCAGCCGTGCCGGTTGACGGCATCGACCACAAAGTTGGAGCCGATGAATCCCGCGCCGCCGGTCACCAGGACCGAAGCGGAGTCTACTGGAGAACTCATATTTGGACACCCACCCAGAGCAAATCTCATACCAGATTACCATTTGAAGCGTCTCCCGTCGCCCGTCCCCCGCTTCGGGCCGGAGGGGCCATTTCGCGTTCCACTTCGGGGAGCTTTCAGCGGTCAGCGTGCAGCAATCAGCCGGAAGGCCGAAAGAGCGGTTTCACGTTCCACGATCCGCACCGCATCGCACCTCCGCGTCTATGGGCGAGGGTGCTCATTTTGCCGGTAACTTCAGCGTTTCCAACGCATTAAGCACGTCAATGTGGGCGAAGCGACTGCGAAGGTCGACATCCATATTATGATTGTTCCTGTCGAGGTTCAATGATGTCTAAAGTCGAAAAGGCAATTGCATTGTTCGAGAAATTCAATTGTGCGCAATCGGTGTTTGCAGGCTGCGGACCGCATGAGGGAATGAGCGAGCCTATGTGTCTTACCGTAGCGGGGCCATTTGGGGCGGGAATGGGCCGCCAGGGGGAAGTTTGCGGAGCGGTGACGGGAGCGCTGATGGTGATAGGCGTTCGCTACGGACAAGAAATGGCCACGGATCCGGCAGCGGGCCGCGGTCCCGTATACGCCCGTGTGAAAGCGTTTATGGATGCCTTCCAGAAGCAACACGGCGGTCTGCTATGCCGTGAGCTCACCGGTTGCGATTTGCGAACGCCCGAAGGGCAGGAGCAATTCAAGAGCTGCGATCTGCATCACACGCTCTGCCGCAAACTGGTCGCGGATGCGGTGGAGTTGCTGGAACGCGAGTAGAAATTTCACTAAAGAGGACACAGAAGCAACCGAAACAGGAAAAAGCGGTAGCTTAACGCAGAGAAACGCGAATCTAACAAAAATCTTTGCCGGGGTTATCGTGAAAGGAAAGGGCCGCCGTTTGCTACGGCGGCCCGAATCACGGCGTTACGCCTGCTCTTTGCGGAACTTCTTGCGCGCGCGCTTGCGTGCCAAGGCTTGCTTGACGCGGGCCTTTTCGCCCGGTTTCAGGTAATAGGAGTGACGCTTGACTTCGCGGATAATGTCTTCCTGCTGCACTTTGCGTTTGAAGCGGCGCAAAGCGTTCTCCAGGGATTCACCTTCCTGCAATCTGATTTCAGCCAAAGTATCACCTCCAATCCTGTCCTCATTGGACACACAATTACATGGCAACTGGTATTCTACACGAACCATGCGGACAGAGGCCACGCTTAAAGAACCCAGGGCTATGGAAGCCTTCCCATGGCAGGAATGGGTTCAGAAGTCGCTGAAATCCAAGGCCATGGGCTGACCCTCCTCGTCGTAGGTGATCACGGGACTGCCCGCGCGTTCTTCGGGCGACGATCCTTCCGTCTTTTCCAATTTACGTTGCGCTTTCTTCTGCTCTTTTTCCACTCGCTTTTCCTGACGGGCGCGCTCACGTGACCGCTTGGTTAGCGAAGGTCGGGAATTTCCGGCCATACAAGCTCCTTTTGCAGGGATGAGAGGTGGGGAGCGCAGACAGAATCGGCGGACCAGCTCAAAACCACGCGTTCTACCAAATCACTTTAAAGTCGATGCTACACGAACGTGAGCAATTCACCAAACCGGAAGCGGGCTTTGCAGTTGACAACCCACGGCATTGCGCCTAGGCTAAATAATGAGTGAGTATTTCTTATCCTCCTTCAGATTCCCTGAAACTAAGTCAGAGAACCTGAAAATGTCCCCCCTTAGCGCAACAGGCAACGGAATGGTCAATGATGGCGGGCAGCGCGGGTCGGGAAGTGCTGACACGCCGTTCGTGCATTCTTGCCGTTTCCACAAGGAGTTCTATGCAAGCACCAACGCCCAATCCCTACTATCTGATTGATGTGCATAAGGAAATTGATCTCCTCGAC
>CAZUCM010000028.1:0-16653 GCA_964619235.1 uncultured Terriglobales bacterium | reverse complement strand
ATCGAAATTGCGGTGCCAATACTGATCGACGGTGAACTTGTAGCTAGTGTCCACTGCGGCCGGTTTCTGAGCCATCCTCTCGACTTTGAATTTTTCCGGAAGGAAGCCGGGAAGGCCCAGATCGAGGAGTTCGAGTACCTGGCGGTTATCGCCAAGATACCGGCCATTTCCTCGGAACAGAGGGAAGCATTGAAGGACCTGTATCTGCAGCTTGGTTCCGTGTTGACGGAGCTCTGGACCGCCCGAGCAAGAGCGTGTGCCGGGCGCCGGCGGAGCTCCGGCCCCTCGCTACGAACGACTGCATCATTACCATAACTTGATGGCTGCTCCGCAGCGACTCGAGCACATTCCCTGCACCAACCCAACCCCCTAATCACCGCGTCTTCGCGATTCTCCTATATCAGGTGCAGATAGATTTCCCGACCTCCAGCGCTGGAGAAGGTCTCGCGCCGATCCACTCCGCGCTGCGTGACATGGCACGGAGCGTCCGGCAATAAGCATTGTCCCCTTCGTGGCATAATTTGCAGATCGCAATTCTACGCCGCAGGGCAGATCATGGATGACACCTTTCGCACACCAAACACCTCGCACTCGGAAGCATCGTGCCTGCGGCCGGCTGCCGAGTCAATATTGAGGAAACAGGTTTTTAGGGGCAGCCGTTTAGGGGCAGCCATCGGCTGTCGGCCAGAAAGCGAGGATTCGAGGTTGCGGTATCAGGTTATTGCGGAGTTTTCGGCACACCACCGGATTTCTTCTCGGCAACCACGACTCAGCAGATACAAAGCCGGAACGAGGAACGCACATATCATCGCGTCCGGCCCTTTGTGCCGCCAGCTTGCACGCTGAAGAACCTGCAGCAACTCGGGGCGGCACAAAGAACCGGCCACCGTCGATGATGGTTGGTCCGGAAAGGCCAGGAACACGCTAAGGGGCGAACCCGCCCGTCAGGGCCTGCCACCCGCCTTTAGTATTGAGTCTGCGCCGCATCGCGCTCAACCTGCTGAATAATGGGCGACGTCAGGTCGGCGAATTCCGGGGGAAGACGCGCTGCCAGTTGCAGCAGATCAGGCGTTTGCCCCAGCAAGATCGCCACCCCAGAAATCGGATCGGCATTCTTTTGCAACCATGACTTTGTTCCCAACCCCTCGGTTTGGGCTGGGGTCTCGTATTCAACGATTTCTTTGCTCTTATATGTCAGCTTATCTTTTGGGTACGGTCCGAACGGGAACGAGCTCGCCGGCTCGATTCCTTCCTTAATCACATCCCTGACGAATTCCCGATGGGCGGGAAAGACACGCGCAATGGTGCTGGCTACGCCAAATCTCCCGGAGGTGTCTCCATATTCGTGAGAAACCTCAATGGCCGGCCCTGCAAACCCATCCCAGTTTCCAGAAAACAATCTTGCGGTGTCTATCGGATGTGGACTCACATAGAGCGTATGCCCACCGGAGCCATACGTCCCAAAGCAATACCAACCGCGCGGAGCCAGAACACCGAAGCCCTGCTTAAAGTTGTAATAGGCGAGCCTTTGGGCCGCTTCGGCGGGCAACCGCACGATCTTGTTCTTGCCGGCTGGCGCTTCCGCTGGCCCCATCTGGCCATCTGATTTGCACCCAACGAAGGGAACACGCATGGCAGCTCTTCGCGGGCTTGCCGCGGGAGCTTTTACTTGTGCAAACAGCGAGGACTGTGCGCAGATCATCAGCAAAATGAGGATTGCGCTGACCCTGCTCGAAAGGCTCCTTCCGCATTTCGAGCCCAAGAGGCACCGGATGGGAATTTGGTGTCGTTGCCAGAATCCCACACTGCCAAAGACGGCGGCTGAGAAGGTTTGGGCTACTGGCAATAGGGAACGAAACGGTGGCTTTTCATTCATCAACGACATCCCGTTGGAACTAAACACTGGAACTCCCTTTCTCCCATCTGAGCGTCATCGGCCACGTCGCAGCGGACAGCGAGGACCTTATGACCCTTGGCAGCCAAGCTATCGGCCGCGGAGCGCACGGCGTCCTCATTACAATCGGCCAGTACGACCGAAGCGCCTGCTTCGGCGAAGGCGTTGGCCGTCGCGAGCCCCAATCCCGATGCGGCCCCTGTAACCAGTGCAACCTTATTTTCAAACGATATGTTCATTGGTGTTCCTGCTTCGTGGTGTTTCCCATCGCTCAGCGCCCGGTCATGCCGGCCAGGTTGGTGGGATAACGGTCCCCTTGTACGCTGATTCTTGAGACCGCCTCCTCGATGTCCCGAAGATCCTGCCGGGTAAGTTCGATAGCGGCAGCGCCGATATTCTCGTCGAGGCGATGCAGCCTGGTGGTTCCTGGAATGGGAACGATCCATGGCTTTTGGGCAAGCAGCCAGGCAAGTGCGATCTGCGCCGGTGTTGCGCCCTTTTTGCGCCCGATCTCGTCCAGCAGACGGACCAATGGCTGGTTCGCCTTGAGGGCCGTGGGCGTGAACCGCGGCAAGGTACTGCGATTGTCGTTATCGCCGAAGGTCGTGGTTTCGTCCATCTTGCCGGCGAGAAATCCTCTGCCCAAGGGGCTGAAGGGAACAAAGCCGATTCCCAGTTCCTCGCATGCCGGCAACACCTCTGTTTCGGGTTGACGCCACCAAAGAGAATATTCGCTCTGGACAGCAGTGACGGGCTGGACAGCGTGCGCGCGGCGGATGGTGGAAGCGCCGGCCTCGCTTAATCCGAAGTGCCTGACCTTGCCTTGTGCGATCAGGTCCTTCACGGCACCGGCGACATCTTCAATCGGCACCGCAGGATCGACGCGATGCTGATAGAAGAGTTCAATGACATCAACCCGCAACCGCTTCAGCGATTCCTCGGCTACCTGACGGATGCGCGCGGGCCGGCTATTGGGCGCACCCGAACCGCCGGGTCCAAGGTCGAAGCCAAATTTGGTGGCGATGACGATGCCCTTCTTAACGGGAGCAAGCGCTTCGCCGACCAGTTCCTCGTTCGTGAATGGGCCATAGACCTCGGCGGTATCGAAGAAGGTGACGCCGCGCTCGACCGCGGCGCGGATTAGCGCGATCATCTGTTTCCTGTCCGGAGCCGGACCACGGTGATAATTCAGACCCATGCAACCGAGGCCAATTGCCGAGACTTCGAGGCCGCTATTTCCAAGTTTGCGTTTCTGCATTGCGCTATCCTTTTGGACGACCAACGATGTGATTGTAACGCTCATGTTCCGATAGCCACCTCAGTCGTCCCTCCTGGACTCCGGATTTTAAGGCGGATTATTTTCGAGCTCGCCCGCGTCTTGCCGCGCAAGTGGGTGCGGCCACAGGGAATGCCGGCGCCAGCGCTATGGCAGTGGCACGATTGGCGAAAGACTATGCGTAAAGACTGACCAGCGGGGAATAGGACGAGGCGCTCAGCATATTGGCATAGAACCAATATTGAGCTGCGGCCTTGCCGGTGGGCCGGGGGCCGCCGGAGAGCCGCTTGACTTTGCTCGAACTCAGGTTTTTGACCCGGGGGGAGCCGTTTTGGCCGGAGGACAGGCGATTCGCCCGGGAACTCGAAGGCGTCGAATTGGCAGCGGTGGAGGATGCGGACGGAAGATAAATGTCCGTTCCGGCGGAGGAAGAACCACTCAGGGTGATTGCCCGGTTGACCGGCACCAGGCTGGTGCACTGAACTCCCTCAGTCGCGAGGGTTGAATCAACCGAATTGCTGACCGGGTTCGTCGTCATGGTCGATTTTGTGGAGCTTCTCGTCTCTCCACAAACAACCATCGGCCAATTCGGGCAAGTCGTTTAGCCGGGAGGAAAAATTTGCCGCAGCAAGCAAAAGCCCCGCTTGCGGCGGGGCTTTTCAGGGGGCGCAACTATTGAATTATTCAGAACTTATAGCCGAAGCTGAAGGCGATGACCGGGTAAAACTTAAATGGGGAAACGTCGTGATTCAGTTTGGCCTGCTCGGCTGCGACGTCGGTTTGGGCAATGGGCAGCGAAGCTACATTGCCGCAGACCGGCGATCCCGCCACCTGGGTGCAGGCATTGCCGGCCAGATTCAGGGTTACACTCGGCGATCCCTGGTAGACGAATCCGGCTTCCGCCGAGAAAACGATGTGGCGATGGCTGCGGGGAACCAGATTGCCCCAGCCAAACATGAACATCGGCGCGGCCTTATTCATTTCCATCTTGGCGGTGCCGGTGAGCGTGCCGGTGGCCGTATAGGAGTTTCCGCCCAGGGTGAAGGTCTGGGAGATCGGCGCGGATGCGTTCGCATTTACGCGGTTGCCGTTGTAAAGCAGCACGCCGGGACTTACATGGAAGTTCCCGGCAAAGGGGAACAGATCGAAGAGCGCTTGCACGGATTCCAAGTGCAGCGTGCCGGCGTAGGTGATCTTGTCCTTGTCAAAGGTGCGATCGTAGTTGAAAAAATTAAAGCCCACGCGGGCGTTGGCGCGGTGCATGACCGGAACCGCAATATCGGCGCCGAAGCCGAGGGTGGAGGCGCGCGCGGCCACTCCAACGGTGAATGGGGTATGCGAGGACGCGGCGGCCGGCGCCTGGGCAGCCGGCGCCTGGGCAATCGCGGTGCCCGCGAGCAGAACGCAGGACAGCAAGGACAAAACGATCAGAATAGTTTTCAAATGCTCTCTCCAGTCGACAAGTTGAATAATCAGAATCTCAGCAAATCCATCCATGGAACAAGTGGAATCGCATATCAGGGCAACACTAAGGTCGTAGAACAAATTGGGAAAGTATCGACCTTGGTGATGGCAGCTTTCAATTATCCACCTGCAAATGGAGGAGGCGTCCAGAAGATGTGAGGGTAATGCTCATGTTCCGATATACACCTCAGCTGGCTACCCAGCACTGCGCGACCCCTCCGGGGTTCGCTTATGCTGGGCTATTTTCGTTCGTTCCGGCAAGCCGGGACTCCGGATTCCACGGTGGATAATTTTGGAGCTCACGCGCGTGCAAGTGGGTGCGGCAACAGGTTCTGCCGGCGCTACGTTTGCCGTGCGCTGCCTGTCTTCAGGTTCCATAGGATTTTCCGGAGCATGCCGAGCAGGACTTCAGCGTCGGCGTGTTGCAGGTGAAGACGGCGGATGAGGCGGCGCATTTTTTCTTTGGCAGCCGGGCCGGCGCCCGGTTTCAGGTAGCCGCTCAGGCGCAGGGCGTCCAGCAATACCTCTCCAATGCGCTCGATTTCGCCGGAGGTGGCGGGCGGAATTTTTTCAGGACGGCCTCCGGCTTTGCCATTGCGCACCAGTTCGTACAGGCAAACCGCCACCGCCTGCCCCAGATTCATCGAGATGTGACCTTCGCGGGTGGGAACGTTCATGAGCCAATGGCAGTGGCTCAGGTCCTGGTTGGATAGCCCGGTTTTTTCCGAACCAAAGACCAGGGCGACGCGATGCGCCGTCAGCCGCTTGCGGATGAGGCGGGCGCCGATCTCCAGGCGCCGCATGGGATGCAACAACTCGCGATGGCGAATGGCGGTGGTTCCCACCACCAGCGTGCAGTCGGCTACGGCTTCGGCGAGGGTTTTGTATTCCTGCGCATTGGCGAGCACGGCGGCGGCGCCAACGGCGGAACGGGCTTCCCGAAAGGCGATTTCGTAGGGATTGACGACGCGCAGTTGGGAAAAGCCAAAATTGCTCATGGCCCGGGCAGCCGCGCCCAGATTAAGAGGGTTACGCGTGGCCACCAGCACCAGGCACAGACGCGCGTGTTCATCAGCGACAGGCATGAGGATGCATTTTACCGCGTTACCTTGGTAAGTTGTTCTGCCGGTTCGAGGTGTGGTCCTATGAGTGTAACTATGTTGTCCGGCAGTCAAAACTGGCCCGTGAACCGGCAATTTGCGCGCTTCAAGCTGGAAGCCCCCATTGGCGTACGATTCGCCGGGCACGAGTGGTTGCGCGGCTGGTGCCGCAACGTGGGGGAAGGCGGGGCTTGTGCCACACTGGCCGCCCGGCTTTCAATGGGCGATACCATCGAACTTGAGCTCAAACTGCCCGGGGATAAAGACACGCTGACGCTGCAAGCGGTAGTGCGGCACGTCAACGGCATGCGGTACGGACTGGAGTTCGCCGAGTTGGCTCCCGCTCATTGCACGCGCATCCGGCGATTCGGGAGAAAACTGGACACCGCCGCTTACCTGCTTTCATCGCAATCGGAGACGGTTCGCGAACTGCAACATGCATTGCAACAGATCGGCATACCCAAGGTTTCCTTTGGCAGCCCCAAGGTTTTTCCGGCGCCCGATCCCTGCCTGATCGTGGTGGACTGCGAATGGCCGGATTACCTGGAAGTGATGCAGTATCTGAGGGCCGAGGCCGGACCGGAGCCGGTGGTGATCGTCGCCCTGTTGTCGCCGGAAGCCGACATTAAACAGGCATATGCGAATGGCGCCGACTTGATTGTGCGTAAGCCGGTGACCGGGCTTTGGGTGAAACGCGTACTGGCTACGGCTTCCAATCTGCTAAAGAAAGATACCGGCGCAAGCGCGACGGAAACCCAAGCGGGCTTGCCGCCCGCCAAATCGCCCGCGTCATCGCCTGCAAGCGGGGTTCATCCACCCACACAACTGCGAAGACTGCCCTGAGTGGAAGGTTCCAGAGCTGTAAGCCTTCAGTTCCCTTGCTTCTGAATATAATCGGCACCGGCCGCCAGAGCCTGGCGATCCAGTTCGAGCAATTTCTGGTTTTTGACCGTCTTTTCCAGAACCGCATTGGCCGTGGCCACAGGCAGGCAGCCGGTTTGTTGCAGCAGTGCGCCGAGCATAACAATGTTGGCCACTTTGGCGGAGCCGATGACGTCGGCGATCTCGCTGGCCGGTACGCAGATCAGGCGCGCATTGGGAGCGGCAAAATTCTGCGGAGCCTCGCTGCGGTTGTACAGGATCACGCCGCCTTCGCGCACCTGCGGCGCGAACTTGCGCAAGGAAATCTCGTTCATGGCAATGACAACGTCCGGCCGGGAAATCAATGGCGAACCAATGCGGGTGTGGGAGAGGGAAACGTGGCAGTGAGCGCTGCCGCCGCGCATTTCCGGTCCATAACTGGGCAGCCAGCTGACTTCCATACCTTCCCGCATGCCCATTTCAGCGATGAACTGACCGAGTAACAACACGCCTTGTCCGCCGAAGCCGGCAACCTTGATGGTGCAGGCGATCGCCTGACTTGCGGAGTTGGCGGCGGCGGCAGAGGCGTCCTTGGCTTCCGTGAGTTCCAGGGTTTCGGCAACACTGCGGCGCGGAGGCTGCGGGGTATCCGGAATGACGGGTATGCGGTCGCGAAAGACGCCCACCGGAAAACTGGGGATCATGGTGTCGGCAACCCATTTGCGCGCGGCAATGGGGTCCTTCTTCCAGATGGTGGGACAGGGCGAGAGGACTTCCACCAGGGTGAATCCGGCACGCTGCTTCTGCAGCTCCAGAGCTTTGCGGATGGCCTTACGGGCTTTCATGATGTTGCGGTTGTCGGAAAGCGCCACCCGCTCGATATAAACGGGCATTTCGAGCTGGGCGAGCATTTCGCAAATACGGAGGGGGAAGCCTTCATTGCCGGCGCGCCGGCCCCAGGGCGAGGTGGTGCTGGTTTGGCCCACCAGGGTGGTTGGCGCCATCTGTCCGCCGGTCATGCCG
Organism: uncultured Terriglobales bacterium; assembly: GCA_964619235.1. GTDB lineage: Bacteria > Acidobacteriota > Terriglobia > Terriglobales > Acidobacteriaceae > CAZUCM01. Next base: position 9,035 of record CAZUCM010000028.1, on the reverse strand, counting down.
TAGATGGCGTTATTGGCGAAGAATACGGCGATGTTTTCGCCGCGATTGGCGGCGTGAATAATCTCGGCGGTGCCGATGGCTGCCAGATCCCCATCTCCCTGATAGGCAATCACGACTTTGTCGGGGCAGGCGCGGCTGACGCCGGTGGCTACCGCCGGCGCCCGGCCATGGGAGGCCTGAATATGACCCAGGTCGAAGTAGTAGTAGCCGAATACGGCGCAACCGACGGGATTGACGTAAACCGCGTCATTCTGCAGGCCCAGGTCCTCAACCGCTTCGGCGATGAGCTTATGGGTAATGCCATGGCCGCAGCCGGGACAGAAGTGCGTCTGGTGCTGCAAGTCGGCTTTGCGCTCGAACTTGTCGTAGAAGATGGTTGACCGGGAATGTGTGACTTCGTATTCGACCACGCGTGTTCTCCCTGAAGGCTATGCCAATGCGGCGATGCGGCTGACCAGCTGCTGATGGATCTCTTCCACCGAGGGCACGTTGCCCCCGACCCGCCCGTAAAACTCCACCGGAGTGTTGCCGTTAATCGCCAGACGAACATCCTCGACCATCTGGCCGGTGCTCAATTCCACCACCAGTACGGAGCGGCAATTCGCGGCGATCGCGGCCAGTTCCCTGGAGGGGAAGGGCCACAAGGTGATGGGGCGGAACAGTCCGGCACGAATCCCCTGGGCGCGGGCTTCATCCACAGCCGAACGCAGAACGCGGGAGACGATGCCGTAGCCTGCCAGTAACACTTCAGCGTCTTCGGTGCGGTAATGCTCGTAACGGGTTTCGGCTTCCTGGCACTTTTTGTATTTGGCCTCCAGCAGGCGGATATGCACTTCCTGCTCGTCAGGCTCGAGATAAATCGAAGAAATCAGGTTGGGCCGGTTTTTCTCGGTGCCGTCCACGGCCCAGGGCTTGGCCGGCGCGGCCAGCTCGCGATCCTCGATTTCCAGCGGTTCCATCATCTGTCCGGTGAAGCCGTCGCAAAGAACAATGGCGGGATTGCGGTAGCGATCCGCCAGTTCGAAGGCCAGCATGGTGAGATCGCACATCTCCTGCACGGAGGCGGGCGCCACCACAATGCAACGATAGTTGCCGTGGCCTCCGCCTTTGACAATCTGGAAATAGTCACCTTGCTCGGGAGCGATATTGCCCAAGCCGGGACCGGCGCGCATCACGTCGGCAATGACACAGGGCAATTGGGCGCCTGCGAGGTAGGACAAGCCTTCCTGCATCAAACTCATGCCGGGACCGGAAGAGGCGGTCATCACGCGCTGGCCGGCCGAGGCGGCGCCGAAGACCATATTGATGGAGCCGACTTCGCTTTCCGCCTGCACGAAGGTGCCGCCGACCTGCGGAAGATAGAGAGCGGCGTACTCGGCGATTTCGCTGGCGGGAGTGATGGGATAGCCATAGAATGCGCGGCAACCGGCTAATACGGCGCCTTTTACGATGGCGACGTTGCCTTTACACAGTTGGCGCATGTCCGGCCTCCTCTGCCGCCGCTTTGGGTGCGCACAGCCGGTAGACGCTGATGGCGCCCGGCTCGGGGCAGCAATAAAAACAGATGCCGCAGGCGGTACAGCCCTCGCCTTTATAGTTGGCCGGATGAATACCGTATGGGTTCAGTTCGTGCTTCAATTCCAGGCACTTGGGTGGACAAGACTCCACGCATAAACCGCAGCCCTTGCATTCGTCGGAGTTGACCTTCACCATGCCGCGTGATGGACCCGCCATTTTCACCTCGTCTTAAGAATCCGAACACACCTTACCGGTCAAGGTCAATTTCAAATATGCTCAGCCCGCGCGGTCGATTTCAGGCGACGGCTGTCCGGGGCGCCCGGGCCTGCTCATGTCCGATTGCGGCATAGTAGGTGGCCCGGTCAAAGAACTGCTCCAGCAGCTGCATCACTTCCAGTTCGCCCATCATTTCCAGGGGCTTAAGCTCCAGCGACTCGCGTTGCAGAAACTCGATCAGGTTTTCCTTGGTCAAGGCGATGGCCCAAACCAGTTGCGAGAGCGGAACGCCCTGCATGGCGCGCCGTTGTCCGATCTCGCGGTAACGGCGCTCGATTTCCAGTTCACCCTTGCCGAGCAGCCATTCGCCGAGGTTTCGATAAATCTCGCCGACCCGCTGCTTGAATTCTTCCTGGGGAACCTGGGTGAATTCTTTGCACTTGTCGCATAATTCCAGCTTTTTGAGCAGTCCGCCGGCAAGTTGCTCGGAGTGCGTCTCGATGAGGCGCAACAAACGGTATGCGAGCATCATGGCTGCCTCCTCTTAGTCTTCCGCAGACAGGCCCGCTCGCCCGCGGGAAGCTGTCCCCGGATCGAATCTGGGCCGGATGGAGGACGGTTGTCCGCAATCCGGAGCCAACTACGCTACCGGTTATAGAGTGTTCCCGCAGCAGGCAAATGGCGGTGATCGTGGTCACCCGCAGAGGTGACCGGCGAACGCCGGCAAGCGGCGTTAACGTACCTCTAATGCCACTGGGCCACGTACCCGCAGACTTCCGTAATCTTCTCGCCGCCCAAGAGGATGGTTATCCTCTGGTGAGGAGAGCATCCATGTCGTCGGAAGCCGCTCTGCAGGGTTCCCCGTATGCCAATCTACGCCGTTGGCCTCGCTATAAGCTGGACGTCCCAATCCGCCTGATTGCGCCCAAGGGAGACAAGATCTCCATCATCCAGGGGCGCGGGCACGAATTGAACGAAGGCGGTATGGCCGTCTTCGGCGGTATCGAACTGGCGGTGGACGAGGAAATCACCATCGAATTCACGCCTCCCTATACCGGCCAGCCGATTCGCGTGCGCGCCCGCGTCCGCGATCGCGACGGATACAAGTACGGGGTTGAGTTCATACTAGCCACGGAAAGCGACTACGAAAGCGTGGGCCAGATAAGATCGGTGCTCACCGCCATGGGCTCGCGGATCATGTAGGGAGAATTGCGAACCGGGAAGGATTCCGTCCAAGCAGGGAAGCCATGGGGCCGAAATGGAAAAGGCCGGCGTTGCCGCCAGCCTTTGACGCAGAAATAAAAATGGCCTGACTTACTTCTTCGGCGGAGCGATAGCGTCCTTCGCGGCTTTCGCCAGGTAGAACTTCGCGACCGTCTTAGCTTTGATCTTGATCGGTTCGCCGGTCTGCGGATTGCGGCCGACGCGGGCCTTGCGCGCCACCTTCTTCAAGCGTCCCAAACCGGGAAGCACAAATACGCCGGTCTTCTTTGCCTGAGTTACCGCGATCTCGGCCAAGGTCTCGAGGAATGCCGCCGCCTGCTTGTTGGTGAGTTCGACTTCCTCGGCCAGGAGCCGAACCAGTTGCGTCTTCGTCATCGTAGATGCCATTAATACCTTCTCCTCTTGAGTTTTCTCGGAACTGTTAGTCCCTGCCTGTCTCTGGATTCTACAGCGTGCAAGGCTTTTTTGCCCTTTTTTCTCGCAATTTCGAATAATTTTTCGTCGCAGTGGCACCAACAAGGGCACTAGACAAGGGCCGCAGCATGACTGCCAGATTTGCGGGCAGGCATTTTTTCAGCGATTGCGAGGTTCCTCCTGCGATCGCGGACAAGTTTGTGGAGTTGCATTGGTCCATTGTTATGCGTGGGCTATGCGTGCGCCGAGCGCTCTGGGAGCCACTTTGCGGCCAACGGCCAACGAGCGGCGGCCGGCTTTTTATTTTGGCTGGAAGTTGGCGGAAAGCATGCAACTCAGGATGCGCGTGAAGGCCCGGCATTCGGGATCGAAGTACTGGTCGCCGATGCTATCGAGATTGAGCGTTGCGTTTTCCACAGAGGCTTCGGCCCACACCAGCCGGCGAAAGGCATTCCAGGCGATATCGGCGACCTTGGTGGCTTCGTTTCCCTGAATCTGAGAGGCATCGGCAAACGAAGAGAGCGAGGTAGCGAAGGGAAAAATCACAAAGCCGGTCAGCCGGGATTGTTGCACCAGACGACGCAACGTCAGGTCGTAAGGAACGTTCAGTGCCTGATTCTCGGTAAGCAATGCAATCAACTTGTCCTTGGACTTTCCATTGACGAGGTAGGCGGTGGAACCGGCAAAGGGAATACTGTTCAGCGGCAGCAATTTCGACTGGTTCTTCGGAGCCAACTCCCGGCGCAGCATGTACAGGTTCACCATGGCGTGTATGGAAGGCACGCAGACATCGGTGAACATCAGGTCCCACTCGAGATTGGCGGCCATCTGCAAGGCCGCATCGATGGCGGAAAATGTATTCTGCCCGAACAGCACATCGTCTTCCACGAGAAAGATATGCTCCGCGGATGCGCGCGTCGATTGCAGCGCCACCAGATGACTGAGAAAACATCCCTTTTCCGGGGCCGAAAGACGGCCTTGCACGGCGGAGCTGGTTACCTGCTCCGCATCCACTGCGTTGAGATGAGCCAACTCCCAGCCGCGGTGACCGGTGCCGCGGAAGTTCGCTTCCACGCGCTCCCGCCGCGCACTTTGCCGCTGCAGACTTATCAGGATGCAATTCATTTGCCGATCGGCCAAAAAGCCCAGGCCACCGACAGTTTACACAGGGCAGGCATTTTCCGCTGCCGCGGAATGTCCGGGGCGGCGGAAGAAGCGGAAGGATTAACCCGGCTTTACCCTTTTTTTGCCGCTTGAATCTGAGGATTGGCTTGCGCGGCCGCCGTCACCGCCAACTCGATCTTCGGAGGATGCAACAGCGTATTGTGAATCAGGCAACGATGCACTGCCGCCTCAATGCCCTTGAGGTGTTCCTGGCTTAATTGCGCGGGAACGGTGACTTCAATGCGGAAATTATCCAGCCGCGCCGGGTTCTTCGCCTTATCGGCAGTCACGCGAACTTTTGTGCCTTCCGGCGCCAGATTCTGCCGCTTCAGATAGTCCGCCGCATAAAACCCGGCGCAGGAACCCAACGAGGCCAGGAGCAACTCCGGAGGAGTCATGCCTTCGTCATAGCCGCCGTTTTCAGCGGGCTGATCGCATATGACCGTTTGGGTGCGTGCCTTGATCTCAAACTGTACGGCTCCCAGGTGTTCGACGGAAACTTCCAGCATGCGTCTTTCTCCTTTGCTAATCTTTGCTATTCTTTGCCGTTCTATGATCGCTGGGCCGTGTGTGGCGATAGCGCAAGGTCCATTCGTTCGCGCACCGCCTGCCGGGCGCGGTGCAGCCTGCTCTTCATTGCCGGAAGCGTGATACCCAGCTGCTTCGCCACATCCTCGCCGCTGATCTCTTCAACATCGCGCAGCAGGTAAACCTGGCGAGCCTCGTGCGGCAATTCATCGATCGCCTTCCACAACAATGTTTTCATCTGGCGCCGCGCCAGCTCCACATCCAGGGCCTCATCGTTCGAAGCCAGTTCCACGCCGGCCTCTTCCATGGCCGAAAGTTGCAGCAGTGGGGCCATGGCGTCGCGTTCCCGCAATTGCCAGCATAAGCGGCGTGCAATCTGCGCCAGCCAAGCGCGAAAGGCCGCCGCCTCGCGCAACTGTTCCAGGCTGCGATAGGCCTTGAGCAGGGCTTCCATCAGCACATCTTCGGCATCCGCGTGATTTCCGCAGACGCGCAACATCTGACGGTATACCGCGTCCTTGTGCTCGTTCGCCAGCTTGTCGAAGTTCATGCTTCAATTGTGGCGCAAAAACCATTTCTATGGGGCGATTACCCGCAGCAAGCGCCGGCAGCCTTGCCGCAGTTTTCCTTCCGTGCCTGATTCCACGGCATTTTCGCCAACAGCATACCCATCATGCAGAGATCGGTAAGCCCGGCAAAGGTCAGCCCGGCGCCCACGAATGCCACCAGCCAGATCGCGCCGGAAACCCCGGCGATCGTCAGCAGCGATCCGCCCAGGGCCAACAGGCCCGCTCCCAGACGCACCTGCCTTTCCAGAGACCAGCGCGTCCTGGCCGAGGTCACCAACTCCAGCCCATTTTGTTTCCAGGCTTCGGTTCCGCCCTGCAGCACGCGCACGGCGGAGTTCGAGCCCATCCAGCCGGCAACCATTTGTGCGCGGCTGCCGGCTTTGCAGATCAGGACGATGTCCGCGGCCGGACGCAAATCCTTACGGCGCGCTTCAAACTGGTCCATGGGAATATTGATCGCGCATGGAATGTGTCCGCCGGCATACTCTGAGGCGGTACGTACGTCGATCAGCTGTAAGCTTTGTCCGCTGGCGATCGCGTCCTTCAGGCCGGTGACGGTAATCAATGTGCTCATTTTTCTTCCTCTACCCTGAAGAGCCCCCGGCAGGGGAAAAGGATTCGCCCGCAAGCCGGAATTTTCCGGCAAAGGCAGGGAAGAGGCGGCCAAAGTTGCAGAGGGGGCGATCTATGCGGAAGAAAGCAAAAAGCCCCGCGTAACCGTATTGCAGTGCGCCTGCCCGCTCCGTTGGAGCCAGGCAAACCGAGCGCCTCGCCGGCATTGGCGACCAAGGTTAAAGAATCGACCGCCCTGAACGTGCCGAAGCGGCAAATCAAAGATTGACTTGAAAAGCCGGACACATCGACCGTCAATGTTACGCGAGCGGCTGGCGCGCGAGCTGGTCAAAATTGCTCATTTTTCAATTTGGCGGAGGTCAGCGTAACGCGCCGTCAATTCCCGGCGAAACCCACGCGTACCGCATCCTAATGGGAGTACCTTGTGAAGAGGAAGGCGCAAAGGTTGAAAGTGAGTAAGACACGTGACGGCGGCCCGTTGCTCCGCCTGAAGGCTCGCCTGCGAACGGCCAGCCTGGCGAGGAAGTACGCCGCGGACGAACCGCCGCTACGATCGGAGTTGTTGACGGCGGGCCAGATGGAGCAGCACGGGAAACGCCTGGCGAGTTCGCACCAACTGAACGTAAAGGGCGCATCCGACCAACTCCTGGGCCGGCTCAACGATAACGAAGATATTCTGCTGGGAGTTCGCGACCTGTTGAACGAGGCAGTGGCCGCCAGCCGGCGAATTACACCGGCCGGAGAATGGCTGCTCGACAATTCTTACTTGATTGAAGAGCAGATCCGCACGGCTAAAAAGCATTTGCCGAAGAGTTATAGCCGCGAGCTGCCTTGCTTGCTGAACGGCCCATCCAAGGGTCTACCCCGGGCATACGCTATTGCCTTGGAAGCGATTTCACATGGCGACGGGCACATTGATCCGGAAAGCCTCGATGGCTTTATCGCCGCCTATCAGACGGTCAGCACGCTGAAGTTGGGCGAGCTTTGGGCTCTCCCGATCATGCTCCGGCTTGCCCTGATTGAGAATCTCCGCCGGGTGGCGGCCCGCCTGGCTACGGACCAGATAGACCGGAACCGCGCCGTCCATTGGGCGGGGCATATGAACGAAATCGCCGAGAGGGAACCGAAGAGCCTGATTCTGGTGATTGCCGACATGGCACGGTCGGATCCGCCCCTGGTGAGTTCTTTCGTGGCGGAACTGGCGCGCCGGTTGCAGGGAAAGGGCCCTGCCCTGGCGCTGCCGCTCACCTGGATTGAGCAGCGGCTTTCGGAATCAGGCACGACCATCAAGCAGTTGGTGGAGACGGAGAACCAACGCCAGGCCGCCGATCAGGTATCCGTCAGCAACAGTATTGCCAGCCTCCGTTTTATCGATGCGATGGCCTGGCGCGATTTTGTAGAAACCACGAGCGCGGTGGAGCAGATCCTGCGCGAAGATACCGGCGGCGTGTACGGCAAGATGGATTTTCCTACTCGCGATCGTTACCGGCACGTGGTGGAGAAGATCGCGAAACGTTGCCGTCTTTCCGAGAGCGCCGTGGCGCGCGCAGCGATTGAACTTGCGCAACGGAATGCGGCCCGGCAAGACGGCCGCCGTCGCGCGGACCATGTCGGCTTCTATCTGATCGACAATGGCCTGCCGCAGCTCGAAGAAAAGGTACAAGTGCGCTTTTCGATTGCCGCGGCTCTACGCAAGGTGGGCCGCCGCTTTCCCCTCATGCTGTATGTTGGCGCCATCGTCTTGCTGACGGCGCTCATCGCGGGAAGCCTGGTGGTGAAAGCGCAATCCGACGGCCTGCATCGTTGGCTGCTGGGGCTGGCGGGAGTCATTTCGCTTCTGTGCGCCAGTCAACCGGCGGTAGCCCTGGTCAACTGGCTGGCGACACTGCTGGCCCCGCCGCATTTGCTGCCCCGAATGGACTTTTCCAAAGGGATTCCCCCGGACTTTCGCGCGCTGGTTGTGGTTCCGGCGATGCTCACCAGCGCGGCCAATCTCGAGGCACTCGTGGAAGCGCTGGAAGTCCGGTTCCTGGCAAATCGGGGTGACAACCTGCACTTCGGCCTGCTCACTGATTTTCAAGACGCCAGCCGGGAAACATTGCCCGAAGACGAACCGCTGTTGCGGCTGGCCCGGCGGAAAATTGAGCAGCTGAACGAAAAATACCCGGGCACGAACGCAGACGCTTTCTTCCTGTTCCACCGGCCTCGCCGCTGGAATCCTCGCGAGCAAATGTGGATGGGATATGAGCGCAAGCGAGGCAAGATTGGCGATTTGAATGCGCTGTTGCGTGGTGGCTCCGCCGATCATTTTTCTCTCATCGTAGGCAAAACCCGGGTCCTGGCCAACGTGAAGTACGTGATTACGCTGGATACGGACACGCAGCTTCCGCGCGACGTGGCGGGGCAGTTGGTGGGGGCGATGGCGCATCCGCTGAATCGTCCGCGATACGATGCGAACAAGCAACGTGTAGTGGAAGGCTACGGCATTTTGCAACCACGAGTTGTCGTGAGCCTGCCGGGTACGAGCCGTTCACGGTATGCGCGACTGTATGGGAGTGAGGCAGGCATCGATCCGTATACGCGCGCCGTATCCGACGTTTACCAGGACGTTTTCCACGAAGGTTCGTTTATCGGCAAGGGTATCTATGAGGTGGATACCTTCGAACAGGCACTGAGCGGGCGGTTTCCGGAGAATCGCATTCTCAGCCACGATCTTTTGGAAGGGTGCTATGCGCGGGCGGGATTGTTAAGCGACGTGCAGGTATATGAGGATTATCCGGCAAACTACAGTGCGGAAGTAAGCCGCCGGCATCGCTGGATTCGCGGCGA
>CAZUCM010000027.1:0-16705 GCA_964619235.1 uncultured Terriglobales bacterium | reverse complement strand
GTCGTTGGGCAGCGGATATTGATTGAAAAGCGCCAGAGAATTCGGGTCCACGCCCGAACCCCATGGACAATTGGCATCGCAGAGGGGATCCATAGTGGCAATTTGCGCCGGAGAAAGCGTTTGCACCTGCGGACTATTGTCGAAATACTTCAGTTGCCCGGCGCGTAACGACGACGTGGGGACAGTCCGCGTTTCCTGCTGGTTTTCCGCCGTCTGTTGCCCTTCGTAGTTGACGAAGAAAAACAGCTTGTCTTTTTTGATGGGGCCGCCCAGGGAGGCTCCGTAGGTGTTGCGGTTGAGCTTACCGGGAACGTTCGGCAGACCTGCGGCCAGCTCGGCTTGCTTGTTAAACCAGTCGTTGGCGGCAAACACGGTATCCCGGTTGTATTCGTACACGCTGCCGTGGAATTGGTTGCTCCCGCTTTTGGTCAGCAGGCTGAGTTGTGGACCGGAGGAACGTCCGCTGTCGGCGCCGAATTCCGCCGTGGTCACCCGGAACTCCTGCACCGAATCGAGTGTGGAACGCAGCACTCCGGTAAAGGCCAGCCCACGCAATTGATCGTTGTTGTCCACGCCGTCCAGGGTCAGGTTTCCCTGGTCGGAGCGTGCGCCCAGGGTAGCGCCGGTGCGGCTGTCATGGGGTTGATCGTCATTCGAGCCCAGGTAGAGGACTCCAGGTTGCAGGCTCAACAGGTCGGGAACATTGCGGCCTTCCATGGGCAAAGCCTGCACGGTGGCGTTATCGACGGCCGTTCCCAGACTGGCATCCACAGTGTTCAGCGCCGCCGTCTCCGCGCTGACGTTGACGGCGGCGCCCGGCGCCTGGGCAGAGAGAGAAAAATTGATCGTGGCCGGCTGATTGACCAGCAGTTCCGCCGTCTTTGATTGCCTGCCGAAGCCGGAGGCGGTAACCGTGACCGTGTACTGGCCGGAAGGAATCTGCGGAAACTGATATTCGCCCCGCGCGTCCGCTGTGCGAGTCTGGGCAAAGCCGTTTGTCCGGTTCTCAAGCACGACCTGCGCTCCGACGATGACCGCGCCGGTCGCATCGCTCACGGTTCCACGGAGCGAGGAAACTGCGCTTTGGGCGAAGCAGAATACAGCCCCAAGAAATAAGTAATAGGCAATGAGTACCAGGCGAAGAGCCCCATGCCGGTCTGGCTTGCAGTTGGTTGACTGGTTCTTGGTGCTCGGATCGTGCTTGTGGCTATTCAATTCGGCGGTCCTTTTAGTTGCGCGGAGCAGGTGCCGAACATAAAAAAGCCGGCACCTCTGTTTCCACGCAGAGATTCAGCGATGCATAGCTTCAGTCAGGTCTTCTGGCTCGTGGGTTCAATAGGATGAAATCAGGGGGCACAACGCCTGAGGAGTCTTGAATTTTAACTCCTCACTTCTGTTTCCTGTCTTCTTCCTTACATCGGCCTCTTCCACCTTCCCCGACCGGTTTGGTCGAGTGGTATATCGGAAGCTGCCTTCCCACTTACAGCGGCGGGACCGCTCCGGATTCGCACCGGAATTCCCTGTTGTCCTTGCGGACAACCTGAAGCTGTTTTCAGTTGTCATCTTCATTTTATCGTTTGCAAGGCTATGTGTGGGTTAAAGCGAAAAAATACATGGGGTCTTCGACTCGCCCCGGCCGGGCTCGCTCGGAATGACAAGTGTTTTGCACCCTTTCGCAAGGTAAACACCAGGAATCTCCAATGTAACTGACATCCATGATAAGTAGCTGCCAAGGGGAGAGGCAGCAAATCCTCCCGGGATGGCGCCGCAGTTCCTGGTTGTCCTTGCGGACAACCTGAAGCTGACGATCGGTTGTCCTATAAAGCCTATGGTCCGCCGGAACGCCATGCCAGCCGCTTCCGGCCTGCGACCTTCATCCTTCCAGCATGCTCGGTTGACGGGGCGCGGGATGTACCATGAGGTGGTTTAAGCGAATGCGATGGGTGCTGCTGATGCTTGCCGCCAGTGCTGCCGTGACCACTACGGCGGGAGCCCAGGCGGCAAAATCCGCTCCGCCGACTCCTATCGATATGGAGAAAGCGGAACTGGGAACCAAGACCTGGAACCCGGAGTGGGACCTGATCATCGAAAAGGCGCTGCCCCCCGAAATGCTCTCCACGCAGGTGCCGCGGGACGTGCGTCGATTCTGTCCGCGATTTTTCGCCATGACGGAGATCGAAAAACGCACCTTCTGGGCCTACTTTTTCCAAGCCCTGGCCGGCGCTGAATCGGGTCTGGACGCCGGAATTCGGGCTCGCCGCCCAGACCCGCTGAAGGCCGGGAGCAATGGCGCCAGCCGCTTGGCGGTGCGTCCGGAAGGCTTGCTGCAACTTACCTATGCGGACCAGAAACGCTACGGTTGCGACTTTAATGTGGATTTGGATCGCACGCTGAAAGCCGGCGATCCCGCCAGGACCATCCTCGAGCCCAGGAACAATTTGGAGTGCGGGATAAAGATCTTGTACGACCAGATCATAGTGCGGCATAAGCCGTTGTTGACGCGTTCCAGTTATTGGTCGACCTTAAGGCCCGGCCTCCTGAGTCATCGTGTCTTTGCCAGGCAAATGATCAATCCTCCGCAGGCCTGTGCCCTGCCGGGAAAAACAACGAAAATCGAAAAATCCGAGACCACGCGAACCGTGCGGCAGGAGGCCGACCAGACGAAATCTCAGCCGTAATCACCGCAAAGGGGAAATTGCTATCGCATTTTCGATTTCACTTTGATCATCTTGCCGTCTACGGCGAACTTGCCGTAACCATGATGGTGGATGGTCTTGGGATTCTTCTGCGCCGGGTCGATCCAGGCTTTGACCACTTCGAGGATGAAGAGGTTGTATTGGTTGACGAAGCGCGTATTGGCGACTTTGCATTCGAGATTGGCGAAGCACTCGGCCACCAGCGGCGGCTCCACGTATGCGGCCGGCGCCGGCGTCAGGCCAATACGCTTGAACTTATCCCCGTCACGGCCCGAGCAGTTGCCGGCCTCTACGACCTTCGACGCCAGTTTTAGCGCGGGAATGGCGATGACGCACTCCTTTGTCGCCCGCAATGCGGCAAAGCTGTAATTGTTGCCGCTGACCACGCAGGCCACCAGCGGCGGCTCAAACTCGACCATCATGTGCCAGGACATCGTCATGATATTGGCGCGGCCCCTAACGGCGGTGGTCAGCAGAATCACCGGGCCGGGCTCGAGTAATTGGTAGACCTTGGAGAGCGGGAAATCTTTCAGCATGGGCTTCCTCGACGCCAGTATTATGCTGCCGATTTCATGGGAGAGCCAATGGGATTGAGTAACTGAGTAATTGCGAATCTGCCAGAGCGGCGGGGCGTTTCCGGTTTTCTGGCCCGGCAGGAGGTCTTGCGTGCTTTGGCCAAGGGCCGACAGCCGATGGCTGAAGGCCTGTTCTACGCCGCTTTCAGGAAATGGTAATCGCCGTCGATCACGCCGGAGGATGCGTCCGCTTTAGCAGCTTCCGGGTTGCCGATAAATTCCCGCGCCCGGTCGAAACTGGCGAGCTGGAAGAGAAGGAAAACATTACTGGGATGTCTCCCTTTTCGTGGCAACAAGGTGCTCAAGGTACTCAACCAGCCATCAACGTTCCCCGCCTCCCGTATTCCGAGGAAGGGAGCAATTGGCGATTGGCCGTTAGCAAAAGGGGAGCCGGGATCTCCGTTTCGGTGAAGCCGTGGCAACAAGGTGCTCAAGGTTCTCAAGTGTGGCACGAGCGGACTGTCAATTTGTCGTGCCGGTCAACTGACAAAAGGTGTCAAGGCCGCCAAGGCCGCCAGCGCGTTTCACGCCGTTCATTTCACGTTTCACGTTAGAAACACAGAAGTTATATCGCAAAGAGCCCCAAAGGCCGCCAAGGCCGCCGCCAAGTGCGTGGATCCGAGAAGCTGGCGGCCTTGGTTTCAAATTGAAACAGCTCAACTTATCAAGGCATTCAACCTTTGCAGCCGTGGCTGAGGCGCAAAAACGGCGCCAAGCATTAAGCACCAAGCGGGAAGGAACGGTTCTCCGTTTCAGGTTCGAGAATACTGCCCATCTCCGGGTTCCATCCCCCGAAACGTCCGAAACCTTGCCCCCGGCCTGGTGCTTGCTGCCCGGTGCCGCTGGGTCGGGTAGAAGTTGTCAAAGACCGAAACCGGCCGCAGCCGCCTCCCCCTGGGGAGAGCCGAATCGCGAGAGCCCAGGCCACGCCGAAAAGGCGAGGCCTGCTGGAATAGTGCCGCAGAAGGACATCGTTTTCAAGATTGTGGAAACGGGTTTTTTCGGGCGAGGGACAGGCGATGCCGACGAACCGACAAAGCCATGAGCCCTGCGGGCATAGCGCTACCTGCTCTCAAGGTAGTGCTGGGACTGGAGACTTGGGCCCGGAACAGGAGAGGGAAGAAAATGACCTAAGCATCAGGCATCATCTTGAAAAACATTTATAAACTGTCATAAACTGAAGGTATGGCAATGACTTCGCTAAACATCTCGCTTCCTGAAGTTCTCAAGGCCTATGTGGAAGGTCAAGTGGCATCCGGCGATTGGGGTACGCCCAGCGAATATATCCGGGAATTGATTCGCCAAGACAAACAACGCCGCTTGGTCAATCTCGAGCAGGACCTGCTGGCGGCGGCCAAGGGAGGGAAGATTGAAGTGTCGATCACAGAGATCCGAAAGAAGGGCCTGATCACGGCCTTGCGGGAACGGGTTCGGCGCGCGTGAAAGCGCCGCGGATTACTCTCAGCGACCTAGCGGTTGCGGACATTCTAGAGCAAGCCGACTGGTACGAGGCCCAGGCGAACCGGATGCTGGCGAAACGATGGGAGAAGGCGGTAGGGTCCGCACTGTTTCGCATAACCCAGAGGCCCGATGCCGGATCACCCTGTTCATTTGAGGCAGAGGAACTTCAGGGCACTCGTCGCGTGCCGGTCGCAGGGTTTTCGAAGCATTTGGTCTTCTATCAATCGCACGGAAATGAGGTTCTCGTGCTGCGCGTGCTTCATGGCGCACGTGATCTGGAAAGTCTATTCTCCGATTGAGGAGACCACGAGCAAGGAAAACGAGACCGTCAGGATGTCTCCCTTTTCGTGGCAACAAGGTGCTCAAGGTACTCAACCAAGGCATCAATGCCCCCCGCCTCCCGTTTTCCGGGGAAGGGAGCAATTGGCGATTGGCCGTTAGCAAAAGGGGAGCCGGGATCTCCGTTTCGGTGAAGCCGTGGCAACAAGGTGCTCAAGGTTCTCAAGTGTGGCACGAGCGGACTGTCAATTTGTCGTGCCGGTCAACTGACAAAAGGTGTCAAGGCCGCCAAGGCCGCCAGCGCGTTTCACGCCGTTCATTTCACGTTTCACGTTAGAAACACAGAAGTTATATCGCAAAGAGCCCCAAAGGCCGCCAAGGCCGCCGCCAAGTGCGTGGATCCGAGAAGCTGGCGGCCTTGGTTTCAAATTGAAACAGCTCAACTTATCAAGGCATTCAACCTTTGCAGCCGTGGCTGAGGCGCAAAAACGGCGCCAAGCATTAAGCACCAAGCGGGAAGGAACGGTTCTCCGTTTCAGGTTCGAGAATACTGCCCATCTCCGGGTTCCATCCCCCGAAACGTCCGAAACCTTGCCCCCGGCCTGGTGCTTGCTGCCCGGTGCCGCTGGGTCGGGTAGAAGTTGTCAAAGACCGAAACCGGCCGCAGCCGCCTCCCCCTGGGGAGAGCCGAATCGCGAGAGCCCAGGCCACGCCGAAAAGGCGAGGCCTGCTGGAATAGTGCCGCAGAAGGACATCGTTTTCAAGATTGTGGAAACGGGTTTTTTCGGGCGAGGGACAGGCGATGCCGACGAACCGACAAAGCCATGAGCCCTGCGGGCATAGCGCTACCTGCTCTCAAGGTAGTGCTGGGACTGGAGACTTGGGCCCGGAACAGGAGAGGGAAGAAAATGACCTAAGCATCAGGCATCATCTTGAAAAACATTTATAAACTGTCATAAACTGAAGGTATGGCAATGACTTCGCTAAACATCTCGCTTCCTGAAGTTCTCAAGGCCTATGTGGAAGGTCAAGTGGCATCCGGCGATTGGGGTACGCCCAGCGAATATATCCGGGAATTGATTCGCCAAGACAAACAACGCCGCTTGGTCAATCTCGAGCAGGACCTGCTGGCGGCGGCCAAGGGAGGGAAGATTGAAGTGTCGATCACAGAGATCCGAAAGAAGGGCCTGATCACGGCCTTGCGGGAACGGGTTCGGCGCGCGTGAAGGCGCCGCGGATTTCCCTCAGCGATCTGGCGGTTGCGGGCGTCTTGGAGCAAGCCGAGGCTGGCCCCCATTCCCGTTACAACAAAACTGTTGTACAACACTTCCGTTGTGATCCTATTTCGCAGGCGACGAGAGGCGAGGGGACGCCCCGTCTTCCAGTTTCGAACACGTTGAAGGGCTCGATTGGCGATTGGCAACTGGCCAAAAGCGGCACATCAGCGAATGGAATCTTTGAGAAGATTTGCTGTACTCTCTTGGAAACGATTTTCAGGTAATGGATTCAGGTTGACTTTTTATCCCAGAACTGGGATATTTTTATGACCAGAGCGGCGCGATATGGCAAAGGGAAACGGTAAGCATGCGGCGGTCCCCAGTTCCGGAAATGTATTTGCCGATCTTGGTGTGGCGGGTGCGGACGAGAAACAGACGCGGGTCCGCCTTGCCGTTACCATCACCCGGATTCTGCAAAAGCGGCACTTGTCCGAGATCGCCGCCGCCGAACTGTTGGGCATCAATCAGCCCAAGATCTCCGCCCTGGCCAATTACCGTCTCGCCGGGTTTTCGGTGGAACGACTCCTGCATTTCCTGAATGCCTTGGATTGTGACGTCGAAATTGTGATTCGCAAAAAGCCGCGTTCGCGCAAAACAGCAACTACCGTGGTGGCCGTCGCGTAAAGAGGCGGCATGGAGACAAAGAAAAGCTATGGTTTATCGCGTGTGCCACCTCAATCACGGCGGCAAATAAAGTTACGCGGTTCGGGCCGCTCCTTCGCGCCCACGATAACCATGCGCAAAAAGACCGGATCGTCAGGCAGTACGCCTTTCTCCGCGTTCATTATGACTCAGATCTGAGTTCTGCCAGTTTTCTAAGGAGAACGTCGGTCATTGTTTCTATCTGCGCGTCGACGTTCAGCGCCCGATCGAACTTCAAGCCGCCAACTCTTGCCGTTTCATCAAAGAGGCCGACTGGCGCGTCGCTGAACCACACCGGTATGACACTATTCTCACCAAAACGTTGCTTAAATTGATCCGATTCGAATTTTGTCCAGATTCGCTTGGGATATTCTGGTCCAAGCAAAACGATTACAAACTGTGCTTCAGATCGGTAAATCGGTGCTAAGTAATCTTCTACATTGTTGGCGAGTATACGGTGTTGTTCGTTCTTGTCATAAAATACCGAAACTTCAGCCTCGCTAAGTTTGACGCTAAGAGCTTCGGCGACTGCGCGATCTGTTCCAGCGAAAGAAAGAGCAAAATCATACCGACCCTCAAAGTCCGTCGAGAGGTACCCGACTTGGCGGGCGAACTTATTCCAAATCAAATTCCGCAGGAAGTATAGGAATTTAGGGTCCTCAATTCCAAGCATTCGGGTTGAGGGATCATAATGAATTACATCGTGAAGTTCGGGGTTGGTTTTGAGGTGCTCTTCCAGGTAGCCTTTGTCAATCACTTGTCCAACGCTGCCGCGGTGGTCAGGGTGTTGCGCCAGTGCTTGATCTAGTTGCAGCGACCAGTCATCGCTTTGTGCGAGCCAGCGAAGCATGTGTAGATACGGGGCACGACCTTCTCTTCGGAGTCGGGGTCCGGTCGCCAACTTTCGCGCTGGCTCCAGAAAGGCGCGGCCCAGTTCATCCAGCACGCGCTCTCTGACTACCTCAAGGCTGGTGTCTAAAGTCTTAGTTTCTTCGCATCTCTCCAGTACGCCGGAGAAAAGGCATATTTCGCGACACAGCATTTGTGCGATGTGGAAACTGCCGTGGGCATCACCAGCCAACTCTGCGCTGGTGTTAATGGAAATATTGAGTGCTTGCTCACCCTTGCGGACTAAGTCCCCCACCATCTCCTCTGGATTCTTCTCGAATCGGATAGTGTCGATTCTGTTGTTTAAGTCTGCGGCGAAGCGAACCAGGGAGTCGCCGGCCTTGTTAATTCCAACCACAATTAGCTTACTATCCTGACGTTCCTCATCCGCCAGCGTTTTCAGAAAATCGGCAACCGCGTGCTTCACGCTCTCGTCGAGCCTGTGGAAATCATCGATAATGACCGTGCCGATTGCGTTCATTTGAGGCAGTTCGGATATCAGACTGCGATCCGCCCCCTTTCGTGCGCTCAAATTCAGGGTGCGTTGCACCACTCCGAGTTCTTCGAGTGCCTTTAGTACGCTTGTTGTCTTACCAATGCCGGATGGCCCCTCAACGACCAGGCCGCGACCCGGCGTGCGAAGGCCCACAAGCAGCCGGTCATACTCAAGAGGCTTTACAAATGTAAACGTAGGGACACCCGACGTTTTGAACACTTCTTCGAGTTTAGGATTTGCCATGAGCTTTAGCCAATCTGGAACTATCCCGAAACGGTAGGGGAAAAGAACCCGAAATGCAACCTAAAATTGGACTGGAGGCGGCAGCCGGGTGAAATAAGCGAGCCGGGGGACGTGCTGAACTGAGTAGTTATCTTGCGCGTTGAGCACTCACTCCAGCAGGGTCCTGAAGGCTCTCGATTCTTACGCCCGCTACGCGGGCTCGCCTTTGAACGCAAAGAAAACCCCAGGCTTGCGCCTGGGGCTACCGTATTTCGCCTGCTACGCAGGCTTACCTTGAAATGGTCATCCAATTACTCAATTACCCGATTTCTCAATTACTGAATTCATCTCAGGCTCCGGCGCTGCCGGCCTTCTCCGCCAGCAGGGCGTTCACTTTTTTCATCACTTCGAAGGCGTCCGCCACATACAAAACATCGGCCTTGCCGCGGCCCCAGCCGCAATTGGGATCAAGATTGACCGCCCGGCGCTCATTCACGAAACGCCAGCCCACCACGTGCGGTTCTTCGCCGTGGCAACAGGTGGCCAGGCCTTTGGGATGGCGCGGAGTGGCGCCGGTCTGGCCGATCTGGTTCAGGTGCGTCATAAAGCCCAGTATGGGTTGGCCTTCGCCGCTCTGGTCCACCAGCGACTTGGAACCGCCCAGCGATGCGCCCGACTTCTTCAAGAACCCGAGAATAAGTTGCTCGGCCTCCGGGCCGTGGACCTGTCCGTCACCTTGCTTCTTGGTCCAGCCGGCGCCGGCGACAAACAGCAACTTCGCGTCCGGGCGGATGGTCTGCTGGTCGGACCGGGGCGCATGTACGCCGGTCACCTGCGTGCGCTGGAGGGCCTGCGGCAGCGAGACCGCGACTGCTTCCACTTTGGCATTTCCCGCCGCACCCTCGTAAGCGGCGTGGCAACCCGATTCCAGCAGGAGAATCCACGGGCGCTTGGTGCGTTCCACCACCGCTTCCATGCGCTGCCGATAGTACCAGCGCGTGGCGTTCAGCCTGCCGTCAACGGCAACGGCGGTGATGTGCGTATCCACCTGTCCGCCCAGGCGATGAGCTACTCCCGGCATTACGCGCGAGCTGCGCGAGTTCGAAGGGACAATGACGATGGCCGCGCCCGCCGCGCGGCAAATCGCTTCCGCCGCGGCTGCATCCGTGGCATAGCGCGGCTGGGAGAACTCGGCGCCGGCGACGGCGAGAAACTTCGCCGCGCCGCAATTCGCCAGGGCATCGGCCGCCGGCTGTGCCTGCGCGCCGGCCAGACCTACGGTCAGCGTGCCGCCCAGTTCCTTGGCCGCGCCAAGAGCTTCGAGAGCAGCCTTGTTCAGCGTGCCATCGGATTCGGTAAAAGCGAGAAACAGAATGTTGTCCATTTAAAATTCCCTTTTTTCACCGCTGCCTGCGGGTCGATAGTCGCGGAAGCTTGCAGTGAAGAATTCTTTACTCTGAAATCCAAGCCACGATTTCTTTGGCAATCTCGCCGGCCGGCGTGTCCTTTACGATGCGCGTCTCCCGTTGCTGTCTGGGCAGAGTAACGGACTTAAACGCCAGATCGGCGGCGCCGGTTTTCACCGGCTTCGCTTTTTGCAACGCCGGCATGACGGTGCGCATGTTCACCATGCCCACCTGCGGATTATTACGCGGCTCGGGCAAGTTTCCGGTGGCCCAGCCGAAGACAGCGGGTGCGCCGGCACATTTGGAAACCTGGTGTTTGCCACCCTCGATGCGCTCCAGCACTTCCAACGAGCCATCCGGCTGAACCGTCAATTGATCCACGCCCTGAAACTGATCGGTGATGCCGAGCAGTTCGCCAACAATCTGCATGGTGGCGCCGGCGCCGCGGGTGGCCGATTCCCAGCCGCCAAACAGCAGTAGCTTATTGCGATCCAATCCCGGGATGGCCTGAATCGCCTCCGCCAAAGCGGCCGCGGTGGTATGCGCATCGGTGAATCCGCCGGCCGGACCGTCGAGTGCCACCAGTTCGAAGGGCGCCTTCTGCGCGATGTTCATCATCACCTGCTGCAGCTTTGCCTTCGGTCCCAGGCTGACAAGATAGACTTTGGCGCCCGGGGTCTTCTGCGCCAGATTCGCGGCTTCGAAAAGCGCATGGCCCGCCCAGGGATCGAGCACCGCGGGCAGCATCATTTCATTCTTCAGCGCCGGCCCGGTGGGACCGGTCACGGGTTCCAAGGTCTGCAAAGGATCGGGAACGATACTGCCGCAAACGATAATCTGATAGCTCATTCAATACTCCCGCAAAATTTTAACATCCACCACCGAGGCACGGAGACACGCAGGAATTTCAAATTTGTAATTTCAAATTTGTAATTTAAACCCACTACTTCCCGCACGACCCGCTTTTCAATTTGAAATTTGAAATTTGAAATTTGAAATCCCTTCCAAATCTTCCTCTGTGTCCTCTGTGATCAATTCTCGGAACTATGTAATCCGCCGCTGCCGGCGCGGAATTCGATGTTGGTGCGTTTGCTGCCGTCTTTCAATTCCTGTGTGCAATTCCAAATGCAGGCGCCGCAGTGGATGCACTTTTCGCGATCGAAGGCGGGTGTGCCGTTGTCGCCCGGCGTGATGGCCTGGCCGGAGCAAATATCGATACACAACCTGGCTCCGCATTGCTGGCAAATCCGCGGTTCCAAAAAGACAACATGATCGGCATAGCCGGCCGCGGCTTGTACCTTGCCACCCATCAGCAGCGCGTCCTGGTGGCTGACCAGTAATTGTCCATCGAGCGGAACGGTGGGCCAGCCCAGGCGGTCCATCAGCGCGTCATGGAAGGGTACGTTGCTCGCCTTGCTCTCGGCGCGCAGACGATCCAAGTCCGCCGCGGAAACGCGAGTGGCATAATGCCGCGCGCGGCGCATGCGAACGTGCGCCGGCTCCGGCGTACCAGGCGCGGAGAGCTTGCCGCCGGTCAGCCCGGCCAGGGCCATACCGATCATGCCGGTGACGACGCCCTTCTGGAATCCGTCGCGCGACTTCTCGGCGACCAGGCCTTCCTTCTCGACCCAGCTGGCGCGGCGGCGGGTGACGTAGGCCGCTTCCAGATTTTCTCTGGTAAAAGGCTTGTCCGCCTTTAACAGTTCAATAACGCCTTCGGCCAACTGCACACCGGTGGACCAGGCTTCGTCCACGCCGCTGCCGGTGAGTACGTTTGTGGATCCGGAGCCTTCGCCGATGCGCGCGTAGCCATCGCCGGCCAGCCAGGGCTCGCCGCGCTTGCCCGATTCCTGCAGGGACTTGGCGCCCCACGAGCGCAGGCGTCCACCTTGCAGATAGCGCCATAGATAAGGATGCTGAATGTAGTGCTGCAAATATCGATAAGCCGTACGCGCCGGAGAATCGAACCACGAAGGCACAAAGATACCCACCGAAGCGACGCGGTCGGGGTGAACATAGAAAAAGCCAAAGATCTCCGGTTCGGGATAGCCGAAGGTATGGAATACCGTGCCCGGCTGCAGATCAACATCCTCGCGGAGATCCACCACGAATTTCATGCCAACGGCCCATTCGTCACGAGCGTGCCCGGAAGGCATGCCGAAGCGCTCGTCAATCTGACGTCCGACGGGACCAACCGGACCATCGCCGATCACGGTGAGTGCGGCGCGAATGTCCATGCCCGGCATAAAGCCCGCATCGGGATTGCCTCGCTTGTCCACACCCTGATCGGCCAGGCGAACGCCGCTTACGCACTTGGAATCTTCTTCCGTCAGTGGCATGGCGACCGGTGTGCTCGGCCAGATCTGTACCGCTCCGGAAGCCAGTACCTGCGCGCCCACCCACTGGTTGAACTGGCCAAGAGACATGACCAGACCGTCCTTCTTGTGCAGAAACGCGGGGCAGTATGGAACTTCGTAGGCCTTCAATTTGGCCAGACCGCAAGCGCGGAGCATCTTGTCGGCCATCCGCAACGCCAGGGAGCGCTGGCTGGCGCCAATAGGATCGAGCAAATAGACGAGCTTTTCGCTCTTGACCGGCGTACACATGGGAATCTGCGCCGGATCGAGATCGGGGAAGCTGGCGCGAATGCCGCGCGCGCGCGTGACCACGCCGCTGACTCCGAAGCCCATATCGTCGGCACGCTCGTAGCAGATGACCTGCGGCGGCATGCCGGGCATTACGCGGCTCTGTAAGACTGCTGATCCGTCAGCGCCGGTCTCCGCCAGCGCCCGCGATAGCGTCGTCAGAAATCCGCCCACCGCCGGGCCGAAGCCGACACAGGCGATGTCCACGTCCATTGACGAGCGTTCGATTTCAGTATTCTCCATATCCGTCCAGACCTTTCACCACAGAAAACGCAGGGGGGATTTCAAATTTGCAATTTGTAATTTGCAATTTACCCCGCGCCTCCTGCATCGCCCGCCTTTCAATTTCAAATTTCCAATTTCAAATTTGAAATTAGCGGGGGTAGTCCAGCGCTTCCGGGATCATTACTTTGGCCACGGCATCGGCGGCGCGGTCTTTTGCCAGTTGTGAGCCGGTAAGGCAGCTGTCGAGCTTGGTGCGGAGGTACAGGAATTCCTGCCTGCCTTCGCAGCCGGCGCACGGACCCGCTTTCGACGGATGTTTGCCGGTGGATTCCACCACATCTCCGGCGCAGCTGGCGATGCCGGGGAAGAGCGATTCCAGATCGTCCAGTTCCTCGGCGCGGAAGCATCCGCCATAATTCGGATCGTCCCATGCGGGATGGCGGCGATAACCGAAGACGAGTTCGGCGCACACGCGCGCGGCTTCGCCGGCGGAGCGGGCGGCCTGCACATGGCACAGGTCGGTGTAGAACTGAAGCGTACCTTCCAACCCTTCGGCGACCGTCGGATTCTCGGGGCCTTTAGTCTCCAATTCCAGAACGTCCAGGATGAGTTGGCGGGCCGCCAGCAGCCAGCACAGCGCGTCGGCGAGCGGGAAGGTTACACCCTGGCGCTGGCCATGATACAGCTTGGCGCCGTCCGCGTCTGGATTCTCCTGCAGGAATTTGTAGGACCAGAGCCAAAGCCTCATGGCGGTGGCCAGCGTACAGGCGCCGGTGCCGGGATGGGTGGAAGAAATTTCGCGCATCTCGCCGATCCACTTTTCCCACTGCGCCAGGAACAGTTCGCTGGTCATCGTGACCGTAAGGTTGCGGCGTTGCACGGCCTCCGGACCCTCGTAGGTGGCTTCCAGTTGGGCATCCATCCACTTGTGTCCCAGGAAGCCGGGACAGTCTTCCGTAATGCCGTAGCCGCCCATCAAGCTGACCGCCTCGCGCATAACGGTGGCGCCCACGCCGGTATTCCACAATTTGGCGGCCGGGCAATATACGTTGGCCACCGAATCCTGCAGCATGAACTGCACCAGCGGGTCCTGACTCAACTTGTCGTAAAGCGCGGCATCGCGCTCGGCCGCCGGCTTCGCTTCCAATTCCAGAAACTTCAACGCATCCTGGGTGATTGTCTTGAATTCCTTCAATTGGGCCCGGCCGGCGCCCACGCCCCGCTGTTTGAAGATCTCGTCCTTCTGGCGCTCCAGGGGATCGACCGTGTCGTACAAGCGGGCGGCGGCAAAGCCCAGAGAGGCGCTGGCCTCGCCGGTGGCCCACACGCCCACCAGGCGATGCAGAGCGTCCTGGCGCTGCTGCAGGCCCAGGTCGTAGCGCAAGGTGCCCGGCTGCGTCTGTTCGGCGCCGCGAAAACGTCCGCGCTGGTAGCGAATCACCGGCTCGATGGCGGACAACAACTTGGCCGAAGTCATAATGGCCACCGTTACGCGAGTGCGCTTGAAGACCGCCTCAATCACCGAGCTGTGATCGAAGTTGGGCACGATGACGCCGTCTTTGACCGTGTAGCCGCCAATGATGCGGCTGGCCGGAACTTTGAGGTTGAAGATGGGATCACTGGTGGAAGAAAGCTGGTGAACCATTTTGCGCGTGGGTGTGCCGCGATCGTAGGTTCCGGGATCGCCTTCCTCCAGGATCACCATGCAGCTGCCCTTGATGCGGTCGTCGGCGGAATCCACCGCTGCGGTCACGAAATTGGCAAAGCCCATGTTGGTGATGAAGCGGCCGCGCTTCTCCACTTGCAGCATCGGTTCCTTGCCTTCCTTCCATTCGGCGATCCGCAGTTTGCCGTTGAGCATGCCGGCGTCGACGCCCACGTAAGGAATCGGCTCGGTCAGGCAGAAGGCGCCGCGCCAGGCCTTGCGGTCCTCTCCCGGTTGCGGAGGGGCGCAAAGGCTCATGTAATGCTGCTTCTGTTCGGGCGTGCCGCGCTCGTGGATGGGCGATAAGGCCAGACAGCCGGCCAACGAGCCGGTGGCCGCTCCCGCGTCCACCCAGGCGAGTTCAAATGCCACCAGGGACAAAGCCAGGTTCTTGGGGCCGACGATGAAGCCGCCTTCCTCGGGGTCCATGAATACGGCGGTAATGCCGGACTTGTCGAACGCATCCAGCAGTTCGTTCTTGGCCGGGGTCCAGTCATGGGTGTTCCGCTCGCCTTGGGCGACCAGCCGCGCGACCGGGCCGCGCGCCACTTCGCGCACCGATTGCACCAGCATCTGCAGGTCATAGCGGTCGGTAAATTGCCATAAAATCTGGCGGATATCGTCACCCGGCAGGGTGCGCAATGTATCAGTCTTGGCCTTCCCGGTTGCAGTACTCATGTAAGGACGGTCCTTTCCCCATATTCGGTTACGAGCTATCAACCCCGGTGTGGTCCGCGGGAGGACCGTTTCACGTTTCTCGTTCCACGTTTCTCGTTCGCTGGAGCACCCCAAATTTTTCGCACCTCACATCGAGAATCGCTTCTCGCTCAGAACCGTGCCAGATTCTTGGGCTTTCGTCGCACAGTCAAGTGGGTGGAACTTAGCGACAATTATATACTGGCCTCCCCCGTCTCCGGTCCCCCGTCCTCGGCAGAAAAACGGTTTCCCGTTTCCCGTTTTTCGTTGCACTTTCGTTTCAGCTTGCGGCTCGCCGTTGACAGCCGAAGTCCGGCGGCAAACTGTAAACTGTAAACTGAGAGCTTTTGTAAGAGCAGAATGTCCGATGCAACCCCACTGCCGGCGGAAATGACGAAACGCACTTCTCGTGCGGCGGGCGCTTTTCGTGCGCTGAAGCACC
The DNA here is from genome assembly GCA_964619235.1 of uncultured Terriglobales bacterium. GTDB lineage: Bacteria > Acidobacteriota > Terriglobia > Terriglobales > Acidobacteriaceae > CAZUCM01. The sequence continues at coordinate 1,050 of CAZUCM010000027.1, read as the reverse complement.
GTAATTTCCAGCTCTTCTTTTCCGGCCAGCTGATTTCTTTGACCGGGACCTGGATGCAGAATGTGGCGCAGGCGTGGCTGGTATATCGCCTCACCGGATCTTCCGTGCTGCTGGGAGCCGTCGCCTTTGCCTCGCAGTTCCCCGTATTTCTGGCGGCGCCCTTCGGGGGGATGACGGCCGACCGGCATAACCGGCTGCGAATCGTGATTGGTACGCAGACGGTCTCCATGGTGTTGGCCGCGATTCTGGCGTGGATCACGCTCAGCCATCGCGTGCAGGTGTGGCACCTGTTTGTGCTGGCGGCGTTGCTGGGCGTGGTGAACGCCTACGACATACCCGCGCGCCAGGCCTTCATTGTAGATATGGTCGGACGGGAAGACCTGATGAACGCCATCGCCCTGAACTCCTCGATGTTCAACGGAGCGCGCGTGGTGGGGCCGGCAGTGGCCGGCATCCTGGTGGCGGCAATCGGCGAGGGCTGGTGCTTTTTCGCCAATGCCGTGAGTTTCCTCGCCGTGATCGGCGGCCTGCTGTTGATGCGGGTACAGTCGAGGCCGATCGCCGGCACCGGTCAGACGCCGTGGGAACACATCCTGGAGGGTTTCAGCTACGTTCGCGAGACTCGCCCGATTCGCGCGTTGTTGCTGCTGCTGGGCGTGGTCAGTCTGGTGGGTATGCCCTATGCGGTGCTGATGCCGATTTTCGCGGATAAGATTCTGCACGGCGGCGCGCGCGGCCTGGGTATCCTGATGGGCGCGACCGGCGTGGGGGCGATGTTGGGCGCATTGACCCTGGCTGCCAAGAAAAACCTGAAGGGACTGGGGCGCTGGATTACGATTGCAGCTGCCATGTTCGGCTTCAGCATGATCCTGTTCGCTTCCTCAAGAATCTTCTGGCTTTCCGTGGTGTTGTTGCTGCCCGTGGGCTTTGCCATGATGTTGCAGATGTCATCGTCCAACACGCTCATCCAGTCCATGGTGCCCGACCGCCTGCGGGGACGCGTGATGTCCGTCTATTCCATGATGTTTATGGGCATGGCGCCCTTTGGGG
>CAZUCM010000026.1:0-17179 GCA_964619235.1 uncultured Terriglobales bacterium | reverse complement strand
GCCCCGCGGGAATATCAAGCCTATTCCTGGTGGCGTGCAGCTTAGAGATGACAAGTGTCCTCGCCCTGCCTTACTCTGAGAGCGTGCCGAACAAACTTTCGCATTACGATTCTTCCGGGCAGGCGCAAATGGTGGACGTCAGCGCCAAGCGGCCGACGCGGCGCCGGGCGGAGGCCAGCGCCTGGGTGGAGATGCCGCCGCAGGTGGTGCGGGCGTTGCCGCGGAATCCCAAGGGAGATCCCTTCGAAGTGGCGCGCATCGCCGGCATTCAGGCGGCCAAGCGCACGCCGGAGCTGATTCCGCTGTGTCATTCGCTTCCGCTGTCGCACGTGGATGTGCGGCTCGCCGTGTGCGAGAATGGCGTGCGAATTACCAGTGAGGTTTCCACGACCGCGGTTACGGGAGTGGAAATGGAGGCGCTGGTGGCGGCCGGCGTGGCCGCGCTTACGGTTTACGACATGTGCAAGGCGCTGGATAAAGGCATTGCCATTCGCGAGATCGTTCTATTGCGCAAATCCGGCGGGAAAAGCGGCCCCTACGCGCGGAAGCAGCCCGCTTAAGGAATTTGAGGATGGCCGGCGAAATTAAAGTCCTTTTGGTGGACGACAATCCGATGGTGCTTAAGCTGCTGGAGCAGACGCTGGCGCCGCTGGCTGCCGTTACCGTGGCCACCAGTGGAGCGGAGGCCTTGCAAAAGGTCGCCGCCGACCTGCCGGATCTGGTGATCAGCGATTTTAAAATGCCCGGCATGGATGGACGGCAGCTTTTGGATAAGCTGAAGGGAAACTCCGTGACCGCCGAGATTCCCCTGGTGCTGGCGGCTAGCCGCAACGACATGAGTGAGCTCCTGAAGCCGTTGCAGGACCGGGTGGAAGACTTTCTGGAGAAGCCGTTTTTTGCCGGCGAAGCCGCGGCCCGAATCAAGCGCATTCTTCGCAAGATCGCGCTGGAGAAAATGGCGCACGGAACCCCGGGCGAGGCGATGATGCGGGGCTCCCTGGCGCAGATGGGCGTGATCGATTTGCTCCAGTCGCTGGAAATGGGCCGCAAAACCTGCGGGCTCACGCTGAAACAAGGGGAAGAAGAAGCGACGCTCTTCTTCCGGGACGGACAAATCAACGATGCCGTCTGCGGCATGCTCCAAGGTGATTCGGCGGTGTACAAGACTTTGACCTGGACGGAGGCGGAGGGCAGCTTTCTGGTCGATTTTTCGGCGGCCAGCCTTGCCCAGACCACGACCCGCACCACCCAGAGTCTGCTGATGGAAGGCCTGCGGCTGCTCGATGAAGCCAATCGCGATGCCGGGGAACAGGACGGCTGAGGAATGAGCATTGTCTGAATCGCAATCGAGTACCGCCGTACCGCCCTATACCGCTGCCGTACTGACCATCAGTGATTCGGCGAGCAGCGGGGAACGTGTGGACCTTTCCGGACCCGCCATACGCGCCGCTCTGGCCGACAAGGGGTTCTCCGTGGTTGGCGGCGAAGTGGTGGCGGACGACCGCACCGCCATTGAAAACTGCCTGATCGAATGGTGTGAAAAGGCCCAGCTGGTGGTTACCACCGGTGGCACCGGCCTGGCGAAGCTGGACGTGACTCCGGAAGCGACGCAGAGCGTTTGCGATCTGATGGTGCCGGGAATACCCGAGCGGATGCGCATCGAGGGCACGCGGCGCACCCCGTTTGCCGCACTCAGCCGCGGGGTTTGTGGCGTCCGCCGCGGCACGCTCATTGTCAACCTGCCGGGTAGTCCGGTGGCCGCTGCCGAATCGCTGGCTGCTATCATCGATCTTCTGCCGCATGCGTTGGATCTGTTGCGGGGGAAAACCGATCACCATTTGTAATTTGATAATTTAGTAATTCGTAATTGCGTTGCCAGGGCTGAGACGCTTCGTAAAGACCAATTGCAAATTGCGAATCTGACATTACAGGTCCGAAAAAACGATTTTGAAAACTCTACTCAAATACAGACACTGGCTTTGGGCTTTGCTGCAGACGTTGGGGCCGTGGGGCGTATTCGTGGCGGCCGGTTTGGATGGCGCGGGGGTGCCGCTGCCGGGCGCGGTAGACGCGGTGATAATCACGTACGCGTATCAGCGTCCGGGGCATGCCTGGCTTTTCGTGCTGCTGGCGGCGGGCGGCTCGGCTTTGGGCTGCATGGTGCTGTACGGCATCGGCTATGCGGGGGGCGAAATGCTGATTGCCAAACGCATGTCCCCGGCGAAGTTCGAAAAGATCCGCAACGATTTCGAAGATCACCCGGTGTTGACCCTGGGCTTGCCGGCGGTCCTGCCGCCGCCGTTCCCGTTGAAGATATTCGTGCTCTCGGCCGGCGCCTTTGAAATGCGCTGGCTGCATTTTCTGGGCGTAATGTTTACCGCCCGGCTGGTGCGCTTCGGCCTGCTGGCCGCCCTTACCGTCATGTTTGGCCCGCAAATCATTACCTCGTTCAATAGCGCGTTCCGGAAGCATCCGCTGGCGATTCTGGCGGTGATTGCCGTGGCTGTGGCGGCGGCGATTCTGGCACATCAGCGGCGGCAGAAGGCGAAAGCGGCGGCCGCATAACCTATCGTGTCTGAGTTTTCCGGCCACGATGCCGGTGGCCGCTTGGTGCCGGACGGTATAGAAAAAGCCCCAAGCCAGAAGCAGTCTGGCTTGGGGCTGATTGTTTGGTGCCTGTTGTTTTCTCAGAACGAGAACTTTGCGGCGAGCTGAATGCCGCGCGGTCCGCCGCCGCCGAGGAAGGGGTTGCCAACACCCACATCGCCGGTGGCAGTAATGGGATAGCTGCCTCCGCCCACTTCGCGAGTGCCGGCGCTGTTCAAGGCGAACCCGGCCGCTCCCGCATCGGCAATAAATGCCGGTAGTTCCGGATTGGCGAAATTGGGATGGTTGAGGATATTGAAGAATTCCGCGCGCAACTGCAGTTTTATGCGCTCGGTGATCGCCGTGTTTTTATAAATCGCAAAGTCCCACTGTTTGTACGAAGGGCCACGCAGCGCATTGCGGCCCAAGTCGCCGAAATGCCTCGTGCCGGGCACGCAATCGCTAGCCAGCCCGTTGGCAGAGCCGCCGTCGGTGGTATTGCTGACTGTGCAGGGGATGGCAAAAGAGCTGAGCTGGAGGTAATTGCTGGGATCCTTCGTGTTGTAGACGATGGGCCCGACCACGTCCGGCCGGTCGTCGCCTTCGCCGCTGCCGCTGTAATCGTCTTCAAAATTGTAGTTGAGATTGAAGGGCTGGCCGGTTTGATATGAAACCGTGCTGTCGAAGCCCCAGCCGTTCTTGACGCGCCTCATGCTTCCACCCATCTGGGGCAGTTCATAACCGAAAATCCAGGTAAGACGCTGCGGGGTGTCGAAGCTGGACGGACCGTATTCGAGTTGGGGATTGGTACTGTCATTGGGCTGGGCGGCGTTGGGGATAAAGTCCAACCCATCGCTGGAGTTATCCATAGAGCGCGACCATACGTAATTCACGATGGACGTAACGCCGTGCCAACTGCTCACCTTCAGGCTGGTCTGCAAAGAGTTGTAATTGGATTTTCCGGTGGTGTTCAGCTGCATGATGTATTTCGCACCATACGAATTGTTCATATATGGCCGGGGAACACTGGAGGTAGGATTGTTGTCAGCGCATATGCCTGCACCCGCGGTATCGCAGGCCGTGATCGCAGCCTGGCTGGGTTGGTTGACGTCAAAGTACCGGGTAAGGTGATGCCCCTCTGAGCCCACATACCCAACCTGCAGCACCACTTTGTTCGCCAGTTGTTGCTCGATGTTGAGGTTGTAATTGTCCATATACGGCGTGCGGATATTGCGGTCTACGGCAAATATGTCGCACTCAGAGCCTGCACAACCGGAGGTGCCAAAGATTGGCACTCCGCCGGTAATAACGGTGCCGGGGGCGACGGTTGCAGGAACAATCTGGGCGGAGCCGATGGGGTTATACACCGGCCCGGGGTCAAAGGCTGGCGGGTACGGCGCTTGGCCGACAAAGAGATCCTGGGAGAAGGCATCATAGAAAATGCCGAAACCGCTGCGAACCACTGTCTTGCCTTTGCCGAACACATCCCAGGCAAGACTGACGCGGGGCGCAAAATTCCTGTAGTCGGGATTGTACAACTTGCTGAGACCCGGAGAGCCCACCTGGGTCAGCGTGACCGTGCCGTCTACCGCATCGAAATTCGTGATGTTGCTGAGCTGATTATTCTTTTCCCCGATCACGCCGTAGTAATCCCATCTCAGGCCGTAATTAAACGTGAGCCGCGAACTTAAACGAAAACTGTCTTGCGCGTAAAGGCCAAATCCGTTTTCGTAGGTGTTGCGAACTGAATCTCCGGAATATTGAGTGCCGCTGTCGAGTGAGGTCGGCGTTGGGGCGCCAGGAACCAGCGGAAAGGCTCCAGCGAGAAAGTCCTCAAGATCGACGAACTCCAGAGTGCCGCGAAAATCCTTATCGTAATCCTGCGAGATGGTGGTTCGCCGGAACTCGCCGCCAAACTTTACGTCGTGTTTGCCGAGCTGCCAGGAGAAGCCGTCAATGACCTGATGGTTGCTGTCTACGCGATGCTTAGGATCGCCAGAGGTGGCGCCGAGCTGCGAAAAGGTTCCGATGGTGATGCTGGGCAATCCCTGGTCAGCCGGATTTCCCGGTGTGCACTGGGCCGTCGTACTTGCCGCGCAAAGCCCGATGCCACTTGGCGAGAAACTTTGGTCCTGAGGGTAGAAACCTTCCGCAAAGCGGTTCCATCCGTATCGCAGCTCGTTTACCTGGGTCGGCGAGACTACGTGGGTGTAGGACAACGAAACCAGCTGAACGCGGGTTGGCGTGACCGTGTCAAATCCGGGGAGTTGGCCTCCCGTTGCGGTCAAAGCCAAAGGAAACGCCTGGGTGCTGTCGCCGAAATAATAGCGGCCGGTAAGAATATTGTTCTGGTTGAAGTTGTGGTCGATCTTGCCGATCAAGCTGCTCAGGTTGTTATAAGACGGAGTGACCAGCGAAACGTCAGGCCCGTTGGGGCACCCGGTATCGCTTGGCGCCGCTCCCGCAATATTGGGAGCAGGAAATACATTTCGCGCCAGCAACTGCTGAATTACAGGATTTGCGCCCTGAATTTGAGCGGCGGTGAAGCTGGGCACGCAGCCCGTAGTCACCACGCCGACGCGCTCTTGCTGTCCTTCGTAATCGAAGAAGAAAAAGGTCTTGTCTTTCTTGATCGGGCCGCCCAGCGATCCGCCAAACTGGTTGTTATGGAAGGACGCTTGGGGGTCAGTCGTGGTGTTGAAGTAATTCCTGGCATCGAGCGCGTTGTTGCGGAAGTAGTCGAAGCCGTTGCCGTGCCACTGGTTGGTGCCGCTTTTGGTGACGATGCTGATTACGGTGCCGGCGTTTCGTCCGAACTCCGGCTCGAAATTCGACAACACGCGAACTTCCGATACGGCGTCAATCGGCAGAATCGTAGACGGCGTGCCGAAGACGCCCGGCTGATTGATGGCCGGGTCGTTGCGGTAGCCGTCGTTCATGTCCGTGCCGTCGAGCAGGAAATTGTTAGACCGGCCGCGCGCTCCATTCATGGAAAAAGTCCCGAATGAGCCGGGCGAATCGGTAATCTGATCGGGCGATCCGGTGATGCCGGGCGTCAGGTAGATCAACTTCGTGTAGTCACGCCCGTTGATCGGAATCTCCGCGACGGTGTTTGCCGTGAGCGTAGAACCGAGATCGTCGGTGCTGGTCTCCACCTGCGAGAGTGATTCGCCGGAGACTTCCACCTGTTCCTGCACCTGTCCGGGTTGCAGTATGGTGTCCACGCGCCGGGTGGATGCCACTTCCACCACGATTCCCGTGGTCTTTGCCGTCTGAAAACCGGATTGCTCCACTTTGAGCGTATAAGTGCCAATCGGCAATTCGGGAAGATTAAAGTTACCGCTGGCGTTGGTCACCGTGCTGCGCTCGGTTCCCGTATTGGTGTTGCGGGCGGTCACTTTGGCTCCCGTCAGCACTGCCCCGGTGGGGTCAGTTACGGTGCCCTGAATGATTCCGCGGAATGTTTGCGCATAAGCTGCCGGACCAACCAGCCCGATTGCCAATAGTGCAGCCAACAAAAATACAAAACTAACACTTCTCCGACACCTTTTCCCCATCGCCGCCTCCCGGACGCTCTGTTCTAGAGCATGTAGTTTGGGAATAAGACTAATTGCATGGAACTCCGGACGCAACTGTCCGGACCGGTTTAATTTGCGCTGGGGATGATTCGAACTGCCGCGTGGAAGGCCTGTTAATCAATCAGACAATAATCGTTTCGCAACGGTGAGAACAGCGGGCTGACGCCCTGTGCCCTCACCGCCGGTAGATCGAATGCCCGGTGACTGTGGAAAACGCCGGCCTAGGAGGCTGACTTGGCGCGGGCTTGAGGGGAAGCGAGAGGTTGCATGATGGCCGCAACCGGCTCCAGATCTGGCAATTTCAAGTCCCGTGCCAGCCGCAGCAGGCGCAGGAAATAGATTCCGTACCAGTTCATGTCGAACTCGTACCAGCGCAGGCCATGCCGGGGCGATTGCGGATGGGCATGATGGTTATTGTGCCAGCCCTCACCGAAGGTCAGCATGGCGATGAGGAAGTTGTTGGTAGAGTTGTCGGTGGTGGCAAAGCGGCGCGATCCCCACATATGGGTGGCTGAATTGACCAGCCAGGTGGCGTGCAGGCCGACCACCGTCCGCAGGAATATGCCCCACATTACGAATTTCCAGCCGCCCACCAGAAACAGCACCACGGCCAGCACAACGGTTGGCACCCAATGCCATCTACTGATCCAGGTATGAAACTTGTCCTTGCGCAGGTCGGGAACATAGGCCAGAAGTTCGGGGGAGCCGTTATGCAACGACCGGCGGGTGAGGATCCATCCAATATGGGCCCAGATACCGCCATCCCGTGGGGAGTGCGGATCGCCCTCCTTATCCGAAGTCTGGTGGTGGATGCGGTGAACGCCAACCCAGAAGAATGGTCCGCCTTCGAGAGTTAACGTTGCGCAAATCGTGAGTAAGTACTCGACCCATTTTGGCGTCTTGTAACCGCGATGAGTGAGCAACCGGTGATAGCCCATGCCGATGCCCAGACTGCCGGAAATCCACCAAAGGACAATCGCCACAGCCAGCGCCTTCCAGCTGAACATGAAAAGTGCGGCGACGGCGCCGACATGAAACAAAACCATAATGGAAGTGGTGAGCGGACTTATGGGTTCCGCAAAGGTTCTATCGCCAGCTCTCTGAGCCATCTTGATGCCTCCGCTCCGGCGGGGAATGATCTTGGCGTCGAGAAGGCCAGGTCAAAACGGCACACGAAACCAAACTCAGCCAGTCACTCGTTTAGATGTCCGGCGAGGTGGAAGGGTACGAATTCTTTTTGAGGGATCTAGGTTGAGGCCGCCGCCCGGGAGAGATCCGGCGCGATGCCGGTTTCGGCCGGCAGAAGTATGACAAACGCCGTTCCTTTGCCGGCTCGGGAACGAACCCGGATTGTGCCCTTTTGTTTTTCGATCAGCTGTCTGCAGATCCAAAGCCCCAGGCCGGTACCAGCTGCCCCCTTGGTGGTGAAAAACGGCTCGAAGATGTGCGGGCGGGAGCCGGCATCGATGCCTTTGCCGCTGTCGGCCAAGGTGATCCGCACCTGTCGTCCACTTGCGGTGGTCAGGTTGGATATATGCAGCTGAATCACTCCGCCTTCTGCGATGGCGTCCAGGCTGTTGGTCAAAAGATTGGCGAAGATTTGCCGCAGTTCGCCGCTCACCGCCAGCACGGCCGGGCAAGGGTCATAGCGCCGCGCGGCGATTGCGCGCTTGGCCTCGAATCTGCCGTGGAGCAGTTCGAGCGCGGAATCCAATACGTCCGCCACGCACACCGAGGCAGGAGCCGCCGATTCGCGGTAAAAGCCCAATGCCTGGCGGGTAATCTGGGCCACGCGCTTCAATTCATTGTCGGCAATATCCAACTGTTGCTGCACGGCCGCCGGCACGTCCGCCTGATTGCGGGCGAGATAGACGATATTCATCACTCCGGCCAGCGGATTGTTAATCTCATGGGCGATGGTGGCGGCCAGACGTCCCACGGAGGCCAGTTTCTCGCTGCGAATCAGCGCTTCCTCGGTCCGCTTCCGTTCGGTGATGTCGCGGATAACGCTGATCAGCGTGAATTCGCCTGCGACAATGGCGCCCTGGGCGCTCACCTCGACGGGAAAAGTGCTGCCGTCTTTGCGTACGTGGCGGGTTTCGAATTGGATGCCGTGAGCGACGGCCGCCATTTGTTCCGCGGTCAAAGCGTTCGTGCCGGGCTCTCGCAGGTCATAGATCGTCAGGTCCAGCAAATCTTCGCGGCTGTAACCATAGGCTGCCGAGGCGGCCGCATTGGCCTCCAGGATGTGCCCGTCCTGCTGGCGCATAAACAAAATGATGTCGCGGCTGTGTCCGGCCAGGAGTTCATAGCGGCGCACCACCTCCTCGGCCCGGCGTTTTTCGCTGACGTCGTGGAACACCAGCACCACTCCGTTGACGTTACCGGCCGCGTCGCGGATGGGCGCGGCGCATTCCTCGATCGGCACCGGGCGTGCCTCCCTGGTAAGGAAGAGGGCGGGCTGGGACGAAGCAACGGTCCGGCTTTCGCGCAGGACGCGGGCGACAACATCTTCGGCCGGTTCCTGGGTTTGCTCATCCACGATGCGAAACACCTGTTGAATCGGCTGGTTTAATGCCTCTTCCATGCTCCAGCCGGTGAGTGCTTCGGCGGCGGGGTTGAGAAAAGTGATTCGTCCCGCCGCATTGCAGGTCAGCACCGCGTCGCCGATGCTGCGTAGAGTGACGCGTAGCCACTCCCGGCTTTCCCGCACCACCTCCTCGGCCATCCTGCGTTCCGTGATGTCCTCGGTAAAGATGACGATTCCGCCGATGTCGCCGGCCGCGTCGTGCCACGGGCGTACCTCCCAGCGCAACCACTGTACGGCTCCGTCGCCGCGGTCGAAGCGGTCACTGTCGCTTCTTACGACTTCGCCGCCCAGCGCGCGGCGGTGAATTTGCCTCCAGCGTTCGGGCACTTCCGGAAGGACCTCGTAATGCGAAAGCCCGCGCAGATCGCGGTTACCCAAACCATAGTCGGCCAGCCAGCGCCGGCTTACGTGGAGATAGTGCATTTCACGATCGAACATCGCCAAGGCCACCGGCGAATACTCAATGAAAAGACGCAGCCGTTCTTCACTCTCGCGCAGCGCTTCTTCCGCATGTTTGCGCCCCGTGATGTCGCGGGCAACGTGCACCGTGCCCGCCAGTATCCCCTGGTGGTCGAACATGGGGGTCGTGGTAACCAGAAAATCGCCGCCCAGTCGCTCCTCGTGAACTTCCGCGGAATGCTCCTGGCCGTCCAGCAGCGTCAGCCTGTGAGGACACGAATCCGGTGGCTGCTCCGTGCCGTGTACGCATCGGAAACAGGTGAGACCGGCCGCCATCTCCGGCGTCACCCCCAGGCGCCGGGCCATGGCCCGGTTGACGCGCGTAATCCGGTAATCGTTGTCCAGTATGGCGATCAGGTCAGGCACGCTATCGAAGGTTCTTTCCCAGTCACCGTATGCTTTCCGCAGCGCCTCTTCACTCTGCTGTTCATGCCGGTAGAGCCGCACGAATTCGTAGAGGAGTCCAAACAGCATCGCGATCATGCCGCACAGGATGGTTACCCGGCTGAGAAACCACAGGGGAGCGTAGCGACGGCGCCCCAGCAGATTGCCAACCAGATTGAAGGCAAACGTCACTTGCGTAAGGGCCACATAACCGGGCAGTACATCCCCGGAGCGGGAGTATCGGCGGATCGAGAGCAGTGCGCCCAGCAGAAAAACCAGTAACAGGAACGAATCCAGCTCCAGAAGGAGGGGCTTGAAGTCTCCGGATTCTTCCACCAGCACCGGCAAATACGCTTCTCTGGCAATGAGCCAACCATAAGCCGCGCTGATGAAGGCAATGCTTGCCGCCAACGGCCATAGCCAGCGGTAACCGGCAAGCGCAAGATTTCCCGGCCAACGGATCATGGTGGCTACCAGCAGGAGCAAACCGAGAAAGCTCAAGAGGAGCGTCATAATCCACGCCGGCGTATTCGTCCAACGCGCCAGAAGGGATGTGCCGTCCGGGAGAAGACCGGGAAAAGAGAGGATGTAGAAGATCGTGGCGACGCCGTATCCGGCAAATCCCATGCCGACCCAAAAGGAGATGGAATCGCGCAAGACGTGGTAACGCCCAAAGGCCAGAAACGAGACACTGAAACTGGCCAGTGCTATGAAGCTGTGGGTGGCGATGGCGAACGGGACAGCACCGGAGAGAACGGCGCCAGATCTCCCAAACAGTGCCATGCCCAGGTATATCGTGCTCAGTACCGCTATTTCGCCGGCGATGATGCGGTGGATCGGGCCCGCGGCGTTGTCCCTTTGCCAGCCGGGCCGTGGTGCAGAGGTATCCTCTGCGATTGAGCTGGCGGGGCTGCTTGGCCCGTTTGGTGACATGACTGTCTCGGTTGCTTCAGGATGGCCGGCTTTGATTCGTCCAGCAGCTGGGCGAACAGCTACAGATTACTGCAATTTGAGTGGTTTTGGGTACTGCCTAACGCGAACTGCCTAACCCCAGGTCTGGTGCATCGGACCGGCAAGGCGCATCCAATAGGGCCTGGGAGGAGTCCAGTCATGGCAGCAGATCCGGTGGATATCGGGGCCGCGGGCGGTTCGGGAATTCGTCTGGTTGATCGCGTGGTCGAAGGCATAGCGACATTGGAGGGCGAAGGTTTTCTGGTCCACCGTCCATTCCCCTCGCGCGACTTGCCGCAGTTTGATCCTTTTCTTTTGTTGGACGAAATGGGACCGATGGATCTGGGCCCCGGGGAAGCAAAGGGCGCTCCCGATCATCCCCATCGCGGTTTCGAAACCGTCACCTACATGCTCTCCGGGAGTTTCGAGCACAAGGATTCGCACGGTCACTCGGGAAAGTTGAGCCCTGGCGACGTGCAATGGATGACGGCCGGAGGTGGCGTGATCCACTCCGAGCAGCCCTCTGCGGAATTTCGCCGCCAGGGCGGCCTGCTCCACGGAGTGCAGCTTTGGGTCAACCTGCCGCGGAAAGACAAAATGATGCGGCCGCGCTACCAGGAGATACCGGCGCCGCTGATTCCCACGGCGCGCAGCGCCGACGGACGCGTCTCGGTGCGCGTTCTGGCCGGAGAAGCACTGGGCGCGAAAGCGGTGATTGATACGCGCATCCCGATTCTGTACCTGCACTTCGAGATTCAGCCGGGCGCGAGTATCGAGCAGGCGGTTCCGCGCTCCTATAATGTGCTGGCCTATGTCCTGTCGGGGGTTGGACGATTTGGCGGACAGGCGGAATCGTTGATTGCCCGCGGTCATATGGTGCAGCTCGCCTCCGGCGGCGACACCGTACTGCTGGAGGCCCCCAGTGGCATGAGCGAGCCGTTGAGCGTGTTGCTGATTGGCGGCCAGCCGATCCATGAACCGGTGGTTCGCTATGGACCTTTTGTGATGAATACCAAAGAGGAAATCAGTCAGGCCATCGAGGACTATCAGTCCGGACGGATGGGAACGATCGACTTCTGAATGCTATTTTTTCCGGAACCGTAAACGCGCGCGGCGGAAGATAGGTGGATGGTTCGTGTCTCCGGTCTTCCGCCGGTTGGTGGTCAGGCGTTCCGCGCTTCCAGGTACAACGAAAGGACTTTGGATTTCCCCCGGCGAATTTGTTTCGATCATTGCCCGTCGCGTTACACTGCAAATCAAGAATTAATCTCCAGTGTTTGGAGGTGCCGATGAAGACCGCCGCCAGGTTGTGCGTGATATCCATGGTGGTTGTACTGCTTGCCGCGCCGGGCGCAGCCGCGAACAAGCGCCAGTATGCGCAGTGGTCCAGGGAGATCAAACAAGCCCTGTTTGTGCCCGATCCGCTGCCGTCTCTGGCGCCGCAAAGCTTCGGGACATTCGAAGCGGCCGGCGGCGTGACCGGTGAGCGGATTACTTATACGACCGCCTACGGCATGCGCGTTCCGGCGATTCTGTACCGGCCGCAAACGCACCGCGGCAAGCTGCCGGGTCTGGTGGTAGTGAACGGTCATGGTGGTGACAAGTACTCGTGGTACGCAGTGTATGCCGGAATCCTGTATGCCCGGCTGGGAGCCGTCGTGCTCACTTACGACCCCATTGGGGAGGGCGAGCGCAATATCGACCATAAGTCGGCCACTCGCGCTCACGATCAACTGGTGGAACCCGCGGAAATGGGCAGGCGCCTGGGCGGGTTGATGATCACCGATGAAATGCAAGCGGTGTCTTACTTGGCACAGCGGCATGACGTTGATGCCCGGCGGATCGGAATCATGGGTTATTCCATGGGGTCGTTTGTCTCCCTGCTGGCGGGCGCGGCAGATCCGCGCGCACACGTCATGGTACTCTCCGGCGGCGGTACGCTGGATGGCCCCGGCGGATACTGGGACTCAGGCAAGCAGATGTGCCAGGGGATCCCATACAAGGCTCTGGCCTTTCTGGGCGATCGCCCGGCGGCCATCTATGCCATGAACACTGCCCATGCCAAATTGCTGGTGATGAATGGGCTGGCGGACACCACCATCGACATTCCCCACCACGGCCCGGATTTTTTTCGCGACCTGGAGAGCCGAACACGCACATTACGCGGCGTCCGGAAGGATCCGTTTGAAACCGTATTTATTCCGCAAGTGGGACACCGGCCATCTTTTGTGACGCGCACGGCCGCACTTTGGCTCAATCGCCAGTTGCATTTGAAAGGGACGACGCAGGCTCAGATCGAAGCCATGCCGGAAACGCATATCGCCGAATGGGTGCAGGCGACGCACGCCGATATGGAAATGCGATTTGCCGACGAAGCGAGGGAAGCCGGCGTGCGGGCGTTGGGCGCAGGTTTCCCCGCGCCCTCCCGCGAAACGCTGACGGTGGTGCCCATGGCCGAATGGGTAGCCCACCGCGACGACTTCATTTATGATTCCTGGGTCAAGCGAGCCCAGGCCGAGCTCGGTCGAAATGCGGCAATCCCACTCCCGGCACGTTGACTCGAAGCCGGTGATTCCCGCGTGAAAGAGATGTTCAATCCCGTGGTGTAAAGGATGTCATGGGTCACTTATGGGAGAACATTTCGCCTGCCGTGGCCGCGGCGTAGCCCGGTTGGGGTCAGGCGCCGGCGGCGGCCGCGATGCTTTCCGCGTCGAGGACGGTGGCGATCGCGTGGATGACGGCGGAAACGCGGACGGCGGCGGCTACCAGTTCCTCGGGAATGCCTTTTTCGTGCAAGGTGCGTTCATGCGCGTCCACGCAGGCGGCACAGCCATTGATCGCACTGGCGGCGATACACCACAGTTCAAAGTCCACGGCCGCTGCGCCGTGCGAGCGCATAACGTTCATGCGCAGGCGGGCGGGCATGCCGCGATACTTCTCATTGCTCACCAGGTGCGTGAACCGGTAATAGATGTTGTTCATGCCCATGATGGCGCCGGCCGCTTTGGCGGCCTCCACAATCTCTGGCGCCTGGGCCGATGCCTCGGCAAGCACCGACTGCGTCAGTTCCCGATTGCGCGAGACCATGGCGGAAGCCACCACCGTACCCCACAACTGGGAAGGTGTCAGTTCCGTCTGGTTGCGGACCAGCGACGAAAAATTGAGCTTCAAATCCTTGGCATATGCCGGAAGGGCTTCCACGAGCGCGTCCAAATTCATCGGTCAATCCTTATCCGGAGAATTCACCACAGAGCCCCGGCCCCGCCGGGGCTCTGTGGTGAAGCGGTTTGAGTTAGGCCGGTTGTAAAGTGGCTTGGCCCTTCTGCCAGTTACAGGGGCAAAGCTCGTCGGTTTGCAGGGCGTCGAGCACCCGGAGGACTTCCTGGGGGTTGCGTCCGACGGACAAGTCGTTGACGGAGACATAGCGGATGACGCCCTGGGGGTCGACGATGTAGGTGGCGCGCAACGCAACACCCTCATTGGTATCGAGAATTCCCAGCGTCTCACACAGGTCGCGCTTGATATCGGCCAGCATGGGGAAGGGAAGATTCTTCAGATCCTCGTGATGCTGGCGCCAGGCCAGGTGAACGAACTCGGAATCGGTGCTGCCGCCCAGGACAACGGCATCGCGGCTGTCAAACTCGGAATTCAACTTGCCGAAGGCGGCAATCTCGGTGGGACAAACGAAGGTAAAATCCTTGGGCCAGAAGAAGTAGACTTTCCACTTCCCTGCATAATCCTGATTGGTGATGGTAATGAAGGCCTTTTTAAGTTCCGTACTGACGGTTGCTTTCACGCTGTATGCCGGAAACGCTTCGCCAACTCCTAACATGCTTTTCTCCTCAGTAATGTTGGGTGTGCCTGAAATCAAAATTTGGTATTGCCGGACCGCTTGGGAACCTGCCGTGAACCCCTGCCTCGCGCATCGACGTGCCAACAACTCTCCAAGGCGCTGGTCCAGTGATCAGCTAAATAGATTCAGCCGCGGAATACGGGGATTCAGGAATTTGGGATAAGCCGCTTTACGCTGCAAGCTCCGAGCCGGCCCTGACACATTTTTCGCCGGCTGATTGCAGGTTGATGGCCAGCCACTGGCTCGGAGCCTGGTGTGTGCGGCACTGGCGGCCCGAAGAATTCGCTACGCGGCCGGCAGCGGCTTAATGCTTTCCAGGACGGGGAAGGAAGCCGGCGCAAGCATGGTGAGCGCGGTGGGCTTGGTCCCGGCTTTTAAGGAGGCGACGAGCAATTCCAATGCGATGCCTGCGGTGGGAGGAATGGCGATGGATGCAATCAGAATTCCCTTCTGGATGCGGCTCCGTCCAACCGCTCCGGCGGCGTCGCAACCGGTAAACTGGAGGTGGCTCCAGCGGCTGCTGGAGTTCTCCTTGAACGCCTTTTGCGCGCCCAGCGCCATATTGTCGTTCTGCGCCCCCACCAGATTCAGCTTGGCGTCACGGGTGGTGGGAAGGTCCAGCCAGTCTTTGGCCGCTTTGTATCCGCTTTCCTCGGTGAATCGTCCCCGCAGGCTCATGACTTGCAGATTTGCCGGCTTGGCGGCGCGCATTCCGGCGGTGCGCCGCTCGGCCGAGTAGTTTCCCGCCGCCCCCTGAACGTAGAGCACTACGCCACCCTTAGGCAAGAGTGTGGCGAATTGTCGCGCCTGAATACGCCCAACCTCTTCCTGGTTGACCATGACGCAAACGACGGGCACTTTGCTCTGCTGGTGCAGGTCGGTTAAATAAGTGACCTCCCGGTTCAAAATGGCCCAGCCGATCCCCGATTCCACGGCGGACCGGGCAATCTGTTCGAACGGAGAATCGACGGCGTGGCATATGATCGCGTCCGGCCGCATATCCGCCGGTCCATTGAGAACCTGCCGAAGCTGCTGGCTCTGGATCATGGAGTCGTTTTCGGCGTAAATGACTTTGACTTCCACCCCGAGACGGCGAGCAGCCTGTTCCGCAGCAGCAGCTTGTTCCTGCTGGTAATCGTTCTTGCTGGTCATTAACGAGATCAGGACGCGCTGAGGTTTCATAGTCATGCCTGGAGTCTGATTATACGTCGCCAGCCGGCAGCCACCGGAGACCTTATCCGTTGGAACCAGCTTCCGCAACATCGTGGATTTAGGGGCGGACATAGGGGAAGTTACCCAGGTTCCCGCACTCTCGGCATTAATGGATTCTCATAAGTCAGCCGATGTACAGCCTTGGAGCGGTATAGATCGCGCCGCGCAAAGGGCCCGCGCGATTTGGACGCAAGTGGCGGTCACATTGGCAGCTTAGAGGAGGCTCTCTTATGGTCGTTTTCAATGGCGGTTCCCGCGCGAATGCACCGGGCTACACCTCCGGCAAGCCTCCCGCCCTCGCGGAGCTTCCTCCCTTTCCGGTAGTGGCGATTCGAGCGCTGCAAATGGTATGGAACAGCGAGGCCTCCCTGCGTGAGCTGCATGACGTGATCCGCACGGACCAGGCGTTTTCCGTCGAACTCTTGCGTATCGCCAACTGTCCGCTTTACGGAATCCGCTCGCAAATCAAGAGCACCATGCAGGCCACGATCCTGCTGGGATTTGAGCGCGTCAAGGCGGTGGTGCTGACGATTGGGATGAGAAGCTACCTGGGTTCCTGTCTCAAAATTCCGGCTCTCAAGGCATGCTGGCGGCACAGCCTGGCTTGCGCCATGATCACGGAAGAGTTAGCGAAGGTAAACTTTCTGGGCGCGCGGCTGGGCGGTTACGAAGGGTTGCTGGCCAGCCCACAGGAAAGCATCTTTCCCCAGCAGACCGCGGTATTCAATCCCAAGGTCGCCGCGAGTGCCATTCTGGATAAAGACATGGCATACACCGCCGGCATGATTCACGATGTGGGCCGGTTGGCCCTGGCGGCCTCGCGGCCGCAACAGTACGCCGAAATGCTGAGGACCGCGGGGGACGGATCTCGCGACATGTTGCAGCGCGAGCGCGAAGCATTCGGCATGGACCATACTGAAATGGGACACGCCCTCGCCCAGGCCTGGAATCTTCCCGCGGAACTTGACGAGGTCATCTCCGGGCACCATGCCCCGGTGATTGTGAACCGCTTCGATCTTCTGGCGGCCGTGCAACTCGCTTGCCGGATGGCCGACACGCTGGGCTTTGATGCCGGCGGTGCCGCCAATCCGATGAATTACGAAGAGCTCATCGGCGGGCTCCCCGAGCGCGAACGCATGCACTTTGACTGCGATCCGGAAGAATTGGCCCGCGCCGTGGAAGCGAAGATCAGTTCGATCGAACCGGTCTGAGGGGCGGAGAGAGCGTTTCCCGTTCCACTGGCGGCGACGTCTGCGGCGGCCCATGGAATCACCTTAGATCTCGCGCCAAGGGTGACTTTGTGTCATGCTTTCAGGCATGAAGACCAAGAACCAACGAGACTTGGAGAAGTACTGGGCAGATCAAGCCAAGAAGGCGGCGAAACCGCCAACTCCCAAACCAGCAAAAAAGAAACGACACAAGGAAGCGAAACCGGCAGCCGGCCAAAGCGCCGAGGAGACGGCAAAAAGTTAACCGTCGGTTCGGTGGCCCGGGCTGGCTGCCGCGAACTACTGCCAGCTTGCCGCACAGTGAGGCAAACTACTGAAGCTGCACCGTCAGATCGGA
>CAZUCM010000025.1:0-17207 GCA_964619235.1 uncultured Terriglobales bacterium | reverse complement strand
TTTGGAACTACGCCCGCACAGGAATCGAAATTTTCGCGCAGTGCTGAGCCGAACAGGGATCTTGACAAAATATAGTGACATCACTATGTTGATATTTGCTGGGCAGTATACACATTGCGGTATGCGGGCGCGGTCTATGTATTGCACGCTTTCCAGAAAAAATCGAAGAGCGGCCGCGAGACGCCGCGAAGGGACCTCGAATTGATCAAACAGCGCCTGCGAGAGGCCGAACAGATCGTCACGGGGAGAAAACAATGAATAAGAAAGGTTACGAGATCGGTGGCGGGAACGTGTTCGAGGATTTGGGCGTGCCGAACGCCAGCGAACACCTGGTTAAAGCACAGCTGGTATTCAAGATCGACGCCATCATGAAACAGCGCCGCCTGAAACAGGCCGATGCTGCCGATCTGCTCGGGGTCAGGCAACCCGATGTATCCAAGATGCTGCGTGGTGAGTTTCGACAATTTTCCGTTGAACGCCTGCTGCGTTTTCTCGTAGCCCTCGATCAGGACGTTGAAATCGTCATCAAGCCGCACAGCGGAGGGAAGACATCCGCGGCGCTACACGTGTTCTGAACTGCGGCCAAAGGGAACCAATCGTAACGAAATTCTGGCGGGGACGACGAGACTCGAACTCGCGACCTTCCCGGCAAGCCGGGACGTTCTAACCAACGCCTTTCTTGATCAATTCCTCGATCAAGCGATGTGACTTCCAGGACTTGATCTGCAATTCGCGGCCACGCGCCTCGGGCAACGTCGCAAATTCCTCCTGATAAGCCAATTCCCATGGACCTCGCTGCCGAGTATAGGGGCTATGCCCGCGGGCATGCTCCGCCATACGTCTAGGAAGGCTCGCAGTCGAGCCGATGTAAAAGTTTCCGGTCGTGGTACTGCGCAGGATGTAGAGCGCAGGCATTTTACGATAAAGAAATTCTGGCGGGGACGACGAGACTCGAACTCGCGACCTTCCCGGCGAGCCGGGACGTTCTAACCAACTTCATAATTTGGAACCTGGGCCAATACCCGAAAAAAGTATGGCGGGGACGACGAGACTCGAACTCGCGACCTCTGCCGTGACAGGGCAGCGTTCTAACCAACTGAACTACGTCCCCGCTGTTTTGCCGGGTTAGCGGAAACCCTTGATTGTAAGGGGAGATCGCTGAAAGCAACTACCCTCTTGCGCCGGTTTGCCGACTGGCTTTTTTGGATTTCCCGGTAAGGAAACGACACCAATCTCGAACCAAAAGCAGTGTATCAGATGCGGAACGGAATTGTCATCGGAGAAAACAAACAGCGGCACATCGCCGGTAATTCACGCGTGGAGCTATGCGTTTCCCGCCGCGGCTCCGCCTTCGGCCTCGAATACGGTGACCACAAAACGCTCTCCGCCATGGTCGAAGACGGTGTGTAAAGATCTGGAATTCATCTGCGGGCCGCCATCGTCGGCACGCTTTTCCGCCACTTGCGGCAGAGAAATTCGCGAGGGGGCCGGAACCAGCCGTTTAATGCCGCCGGCAATGATATTGGCGAGCTCTCCGGCACAATCGCGCAACTGAGCCCAGGTGGTGTCCGAGGGTTCCACGCCCAGAAACGCCGCTGCCACGCGTTGCGCCAGGGCGGCGGAGAGTTCGAGGTGAACCCCGCCTTCCCAGCGGCCGTCAATTTGAACACAAGCGATGAAACCGTCGGAGATGTTGGGCGGCGGCGCCTCCACGTGAGTCACTTCCAGGTTCAACATGGGGCCCCAGAGTTCCTGGGTTACGCGAACGACATCGGTTTTGGTCACAACGATCATCTGGTCACCTGCAAGGTCGCGGTTCAGGCCTGATTTCTTTGATTCTTCCGCTGCAACTGGTTTACTGTTTCCACGATCATGTCGCGGGTAAACGGCTTCATGATGTACTCATCGGCGCCCGCCTGCAAGGCATCATGCACGTGCTGCTCGTCGGTTTCGGTGCTGACCATCAGGATTCGGGTCTGGTCAAACCTGGTGTCGGAGCGAATGATGTTGAGTACTTCATATCCGTCCATTCCGGGCAGCCGCCAATCAAGAATGGCAAGATCCACGGGAGGACCGCAGCGCAGTGCCTGCAAGGCGGCCGGGCCGTCCGCCGCCTCGGTCACCTCGATTCCCTCCGGTTCCAGCACCTTGGTGAGGAATCGACGTATCACCGATGAATCATCCACGATGAGTACTTTCATTCCGCTCCTTATTTTGTGCCACATGGCTCCGTCACGCGCGCATTCCTGTCCGGCGGCGAGAGCGGAGCTGTACTGTATGCTTCTTCGGCGAGGGACGTAACTTCTTTAGAAAAAACCGGGGCATGGGGCTGCTCAGCGATTATGAGCGTTTCCTTAAAGTTTGCCGGGGTTTTGCCGATAGGCAAGGTGTTGGTTACTACTCCTCTACTCAAACGGGGGCCCCGCGGAAAGGGCCTCCGTTCTCTCCTGCGCGCTTCCTCAGCTGCTTCGCAATCGTTCACATCAATGGAACGCTGAGGACCCACGGCAAGCCTGGGCAGGCGCTTCAATCGAGGAGTGTATTCCGGCGTGGAACGGGAAGCGTGGAATGTGGAACGATTTGAATGGCGGAGAGGGGGAGATTCGAACTCCCGGACGAGTTTCCCCGTCGTCCGCTTTCGAGGCGGATCGTTTCAACCACTCACGCACCTCTCCGCGCCGCAAATCCGGGAGTGGCAAGCCGGACCTGGGTATCGAGTTGTCAAGTGCCGGCAAACAAACCCGCCTTGCAATTGCCAGCGTATTCATCATAGCAGATCACAGCGGGGCGGCCACTGCGGTGAAACCGCTTTATCTTCTTATCTTCGCGCGCGGAAAAAGGATTGCAACAGCTCCATGCAGCGGCCGGCCAATACTCCCGTGGTGACTTCCATTTGATGATTGAGTTGCGGGTGATTCAACACTTGCAGCACCGAACCCGCGGCGCCGGCCTTCGGGTCGGGGGCGCCGTAGACCAGGCGTTTCAGGCGGGCATGGACCATGGCGCCGGCGCACATGGCGCAGGGTTCGAGGGTTACGAATATTTCACATCCTACCAGCCGGTGGGTGGCGATTTCGGCGGCCGCCTGCCGCATGGCTACGATTTCGGCGTGTGCCGTGGGATCGACGCCCAATAGATTCTGGTTCCAGCCGCGACCGACAATGCGCCCCTCGCACACCACCACCGCGCCGACCGGTACTTCGCCGGCGGTTTGCGCGCATACGGCCTGGCGCAACGCCTCCTCCATCCAAAGCTCGTCAGTCATGGCCTCTAGGATAGCAAAGGCCAACGACGCTTTAATTGGTGCTTCCCGAAGATTATCTGCATCTAGTTGATAGGGGATGTGCCGGAGCCGGGAGGATTCGAAAAGATGAAGTCAGCGCTGAAGAAGCTGTTTATGGTGGATCTGCTGCGGGGACTGCAAGTGACGTTCCGGAACCAGGACCCCAAGGAGATTTATACCGAGCAGTATCCCATGCAGCGCCCGCAGGTGGCGGAGCGCTTTCGCGGCGCGCCCAGGCTGAACGCGCATCCGGAAACCGACGAGACTTTATGCATTGCCTGCGATCTGTGCGCGGTCGCATGTCCCGAGCACCTGATTGTAGTGGGCAGCGAGCGCAATCCCACCACCCGCCGCAAGGAACTTACCACCTTTACCTACGACCTGAGCCGCTGCATGTTCTGCGGTCTATGCGAAGATGCGTGCCCCACCGACTGCCTGGAACTGACGCAGGACTACGAGATGGCGGCATACGACCGCCAAAGCGCCATTTGGGACCGCGAAAAGCTGGAGCGGGGACCGCAACCGACCGAATATAAGAAGTAAGCCGGCTCGCGAAGCTTCGACCTTCGATGACAGTTCAACTTCCGGGGCGCAGCAGCAGTTGCTGCGCCGGGGTGAAGACGCGCGTGCGAATCAGTCCGGTGCTGATCAGGCAGGTCAAGCCCGAGGCTGCGAACATCATGGCAATCACCACGAACTGATATACGGCGGCATAAAGCGGGGACGCCCCTGACAGGAGCATGCCGGTCATCAGTCCGGGAATCCAGACAATTCCCAGCGTACGCAGGTTATTGAGCGGTGGGATAAGGCTGGACTGGTAGGAGATTCGCACCAGGCGCGCCACCGCGGCCGAGGGGGATGCTCCCAGCGCCAGCGCCGCTTCGATCTCGCCAACGTGGGACTCGACTTCGGCGCGAAAGCGTTCCAGGGCGAGCGCATTGGAGTTCATGGCGCCGGCAATGAGCATGCTTCCCACCGGCACCAGGGTGGTAATCGCAGGCGCTACCACCCCGGTCAAGACCATGATCGCGATCACCAGACCGGCGCCGGCGGCAATTGCGCACAGTGAGGTCTGGAAGGCGCCGGGAATGGACCGGGCACGCCGCGCCGAGGTTGCCGCCGCAACCACCATCATCAGCAGCAGAATCGTTCCGCCGGTCCACCGTGGTCCATGCAGCAGCACAACCAGCACGGAGCCTGCGGCGACCACCTGCGCGAGCCCTCGCAATAGGGCAATCAGGGTCTCCCGCTCCACATGGATCTGGCGGCGGCGCGCCAGCAGCATGGCGGCAATCACCATCGCCGCGGCTAATCCGGCCTGCGCCAGACCCAAAAACAGAGAATGACTAAAGCTGCCGTTCAGCACCAAGCACCTCCCGGGTGGAAGCTATACGCACGAGCCGGCCCTCGGCAATCAGGGCCACGCGCGCGGCCATTCTTCCGGCCTGCTGCAAATCATGAGTTACGATCACGCAGGTCAGGCGGCGGCTGTCCACAATCTCACGAATCAGTTGCTCAATTCCGGACTTGGAATCCTCGTCGAGCGCCGAGGTTGGTTCGTCCAGCAATAACACCACCGGAGAGTTTGCCAGGGCGCGGGCCAGGGCGACGCGTTGGGCTTCGCCGCCGGAAAGGTTCTGCACCTCGCGGCCGGCGAAGCCCTCCAGTCCGACCTGCGCCAGCAATTCACTGACTGACTGGCCCGAGATTGGCTGGTTTTGCTGGCCGGGGCCGAAGCCAACATTTTCTTCTACCGTACCGGGGAAGAGAAACGCCGTCTGCATGACCAAGCCGATGCGGCGCCGTAACTCAGCGGGAGGCAGGGTGCGGTAGTCCACGCCGGAGAAATATACGGTCCCAGTAGTGGGTTCATCCAGCCGGTTCATCAAGCGGAGCAGCGAGGACTTTCCGGAACCGCTGGGGCCAGTGATGGCAAGCACCTCGCCTTCGGCAACTTCCAGATTGATGTCGTCGAGGATGCGCTTACCTGCAACATCACGCCCAAGATGTTCGGTGCGGAGGATGGCCATCGTATTTGTCGCGCCGCCTTTGTCCAGTTCCTGACTCTATAACAAACCAAGGTTTCGAATGTATCAAGGTCTCAACCGTCGAAGCTATGGATTTCAGGCCGGCAAATTGAGCAGATTGCTTTGGCCCCGGCTACTGCCGCCCGATCCAGGTGGCAATTCTATCGAGGACCAGAGGAGACATGGTTTCTTCAATCGTTCCGTATTCGGTGGGAAGACCGGTCTGGGCGGTCTGAAAGAGATGGTTGAGGCCGGGAAGTTCCTCGACTGCAAAATGCTTGTTGCCGGCGGCCGTGAGTGCTTTTCGAATCACCGGCAGATTCTGGGCGGGAGGCACTTGCAAATCCTTTTCGCCAATCAGCGCCAGCACCGGGCAGGTAATCTTGCGCAGCGTTACCGCGGGATCGTACTCGATGAATGATCGATACCAGGGCGAGTTCAAACTCAGGAGCGCTCCTCCCAGCTGCTCTTCCGGAATCAGGCCGGTGGCTCGCAGCTTCTGTCCCAGTGCCTGTCCGTCCTTCTCCTGTTCCACCAGGGCAAGCACCTTGCGCTCTTGAGCGGCATTCTCTTCGGCCTGCTCATGGCTGGCGCCGCTGGCTTCGGAGAGCAGCAAGGTCTGTTGGATGGTCAGCTCATCGCCTCGCACGCCCGGTGCCGCCAATAACACCAGAAACGCCACTTTATGGTTGCGGGCGGCCACCATGGGCGCGATCTCTCCGCCCTCGCTATGGCCCAGCAGTCCCATTCTGGCGTGATTTACTTCCGGGCGGGCGGCCAGATACTCGAGTCCGGCTTCGGCGTCGGTTGCAAAGTCGGCAGTGGTGGCCGTGATGGTTTCACCGCCCGATTTTCCCACGCCGCGTTTGTCTGCGCGCAGAACTTCGATCCCGTGGCGGGTCAGGTAGTCCGCCAGCACCAGAAATGGACGATGCCCCATCAATCGCTCGTCACGATCGTTGGGCCCCGAGCCGGCGATCAAAAGCACCGCGGGGAACGGCCCTTTCCCGGCTGGAACCGTCAGAGTGGCGGCCAGCTTGATGCCCGCCGCCGGATTCTCGTAACTCACTTCCTCCTCGTGGTAGGGATATGGCTTTACCGGATCTTGAGGCCGGTGCTGTTCCAGCTCCGCGGCCTCCTTTACGCGCGTCAAAACCAGGGGAAGAGTACCGCCTCGCTGGCTCCATATTCCCTCGATGCGCTGCAGGTCCTTATCGATCTTGCCTTCGAACTTGCCGTCGAGCTGCTTCATCTCCACGGTGAGGGATAATCCGTTTCGGGTCACCGAGGTGACCGGCAGTCCATTGGCGTCCTGATCGGGGCTGTCGACGGTAGCCGTAAGGCCATCAGCCGTGCTGGTGAAATGAAAGATCGTGCGCAGCTTTTCGCTGCCGGTGTCCAGTGTCCCCACCCATGCGCCATCGATGCCGGAAGGCTGCGCTGGAGCCTGTTGTGCCCTGAGCGGTGCGGCTCCGGTCAACGCAAGGAGGACGATAGAAAGCGCGAAAATTCTGTTACGGCACATAAGCAACCTCTCAACATGAATTCAGTTCGGGCGAAGCCCCCTCACAGCTCGATCGCATCCGCTGCGCGTGCGGAGTCTTCCGCGTCCTTCCCCTCATCCTCAAAGCGATAACCGATATCGCGAATCGTATGAATAAACCGCGGGTGGCGCGGATCGTCTTCGATCTTGGAGCGTAAGGTGGTAACGCAACGGTCCACGCTGCGCTCGGTCACCATCACGGAATGTCCCCAAACGGCATCGAGGATGTCATTGCGCGCCAGGGCGCGTCCCCGCCGGTTCACGAAATATTCCAACAAGCGGAACTCCTTGCTGGTCAGCACAACTTCCTGCTCCTGGCGAAAAAGCTTGTGGGCCGCGGGGTCGATGGCAAACTCTCCGAAACGATGAAGCTCGGCGGGCTTCAACTGCCGCCGGCGCAGAAAAGCATTGGCCCGGGCCAGCAATTCGCGCAGGTGAAAGGGTTTGGTAACGTAATCGTCCGCGCCCAGATTGAGGCCGAAGATGATGTCCTCTTCTTGCCCTTTGGCGGTAAGCATGATGATCGGCGTATCGATCCCCCGCTCCCGCACGGCGCGGCAAATTTCGTAACCGTTCACCTTGGGCAGCATGATGTCGAGCAGGATCAAATCGTAGGAATCGGCCAACACGGCATTCAATCCGGCTTCTCCGTCCGCCGCGGCTGTAACCGAGCAGCCCCGCGTGGTGAAGTTATCCCGCAAGCCGCGCAGCAGCGCCGCATCATCTTCAATGACAAGAATACGGCTTCCGGTCACGATACCGACCTCAATGCCACAGTGAATGTACTGCCTTTGCCCGGCTCGCTGGCGACCCGTACGGTACCTCCTTGTGATTCGATCAGGAAGCGTACGATCGAGAGCCCGAGTCCGCAACCGCCTCCACTGCGCGACAGGCGCTGGTCAACCTGATAGAACTTGCGGAAGATGCGTTGTTGCTCGCGCGCAGTGATGCCGCTTCCGTTGTCACGCACCTCGAAGGCAACGCCCTTTTCCCCGGCCTGGGCGCGCAGCTCGATGCGCTTTTCCGCCGGAGTGTATTTGTAAGCGTTATCCAGCAGATTTACCAGCGCGATCACCAGGGCGTTCTCATCGGCATAGATTTCGGGAAGCCCCGCCGCCACTTCGATGTCCAGCTTGCATCCCGGTTCCTGAAAGCGTTCGTCGGCGCCTTGAACCGCGGCCCGCACCACGTCTTCCACTCGCAGGGAAGCGAATTCAAACTTATACCTATTCCTTTCCATGCGCGAATAAGCGAGGAAATTGGCGATCAGGCGGCTCAGACGGTCGTTCTCCTGCGCCACCAGGGCGAGATACTCCCGCGTCTTCTGCGAATCGAGGACGGTGTCATCGATGAGCGTATCCACCAGCAGGCGCATGGAGGCGAGTGGCGTTTTCAGTTCATGGGAGACGGTTGCGACCAGGTCGGCTTTGATCCCGGCCAGGCGCAAGCTCCGCCGAATCATGCGGGTTGCCAGTATGGCCAAGGTCACGACTGCGGCGATGACGAGAGCGCCAATCCAAAGATACAAGGTGCTTTGCCGGTTGACCGCCTCCGCGAAAGGGTCGCTACCGGTAGGAGCAAGCGAAACTTGCCAGCCGGGAAGGCGGTTTCCTACAGCGAGTACCGCGATGGCATTCGGCTGGGCGGCTGACGCTCCCGGAAGCGAAATGTCGAGGCGCACGTCGTGTGGCGGCCCTTGCCGTCGCAGAAAATCGCTCATTCCTGCCAATATGGTTTCGGTGCGAAACAGTGCCAGCGTTCGCCCCGAACTGGATCCGTACTCCCAAATCCCGGGAAGCGCGCTGGGTTGCAGTATGGCCTGTGCGCGCGGCCGCGGTTGGGCGTCCAGGAAGCGTGCCGTCAACTCCTCGGCCGGCAAGGTCGGGAAACTCTTCATAGCCGCCGGCAGCGGAAGCTCGCGCATTTCTTTCATCAGAAACAGCCGCTGAGCGGAAGGCATGGCGGGATTGGCGTAGTCGAGTAATAACTTCCGCAGCCGGCTGGCGGCAATGTCGCGGCAAGTGTCTTCCGGCCGGCAGGTATGCAGCGCCATGAGCAGGGCATCGGCGGCAATGGACCGTCCTTGCAGATCGACAATGCGGGCCAGAGCGCCCCCGGGAACAAAGCGTGCGATCACGAGATTGGCTGCCGCCCTCGGTTCGCCCGCCTGAGTCAGGCAGCGGGCCTCAGCCTGCAGTGCGCGGGCGGCAAGCGCGGGCGTGACGGCGGAATCGGCCAGACGCTGGTAGGCCACAGCTGCCGCCGTTGGATTGCCGGCTTCCAGGTGTTCCGCCTTTGCCCATGCGGGCAAAGTTGCCTCCGGATCACTGCCGGGGATACGAACCGGAGCCGGGTACAACGGAACCCCAGCCGCATCCAGCAGAACTGCGCCGTCCGCCAATCCGCTGCTGACGATGTGCTCGAAGGCGGCGGAGCGTTCGCCGGCTGCATCCAGCGCAGCGGCTTTCAACGCCCATTCCGTCTCCAGGCGCTCCCGGGCCAGGGTGAGTTGCGTGCCGTACGCCTCAGCCAGCTTTTGCCGGAGCAGCAGGCGCTCGTTGTGCAGCGAGCGGCCAATCAGCCAAAGCACGCAAATCGTCGGCAGCAGCACCGCAGCCAGCAACAACAATACCGGCCACTCCTGGCCGAGATGGCTTGCCCCGAGACTGTGGCGGCGTGCAGGTGTCGTCATTTCAACTTCAGCGTCTCCAGAACCGGATCAAAGCTTGCGCGAAAGGCGTCAAAGTCATCCGCGTCGATTTGCACATTGACCGTGGCCATCAGCGCCGGGCTGCGAACTTCAACCCGGTACAGAATCTTCGGGCGCCCGGTTGCCGCGTCCTTGGAATCCTCGATCCAGCTCAGCGCGGGATGTCCGTCGATCTGCCAGGCGTGCCAGGAATCGGGGCGCAGTTCCGCCGAGTAGATTTTTGTTTCCGATGGCAGATTTCTCTCCGCATCCGAGCGGATCGCCTCCGCGGTAGCGGGACGATTAAGCGGCCTGACGCTGAGCAACACGAACGCGAAGTAGTTGGCGGAGCCCAGGCGTACCGCGCACCTTGCCGCTGGGCGGCAATCATCTGCCTGCACCGTCCAACCGGCGGGAAGCGACAGGCTGAAGCCCAGCTCATCATTACGATAAGCGCCGGGCGTCTGGTCGGTTTTCGCCATCTCGCTGGCCGTCGATATACGCTTGAGTACTTCGCTCGAATGCTTGCCGTCGCGCCTTACCAGGTACCGGGGGGCATCGGTGGAGTACCAAAGCGTCCACTCCAGCCCACTCACTTGCACTTTGTAACAGTGAAACTTGCCGGCTGGCGTCTCGATATCTTCGATGCCTGCAACCGTCAAATGATATTTCGTTACTCCTCCGGCTGATGTGAGCACCAGAAAGGCGCTTTCGTAGCGTGGCGCCAGCGGCAATCTGCGTATTGCCGCCCAGACATCCGCTTCGTCCCACTCCTTCCCGTTGAGCGAAAGACGTTGTGACTCGCCCGCCAGCTCTACTGCGTTTTCGCCGCCTTGGTAGAGGATGGCTTCCTTGCCGGACACGCCACTTTCGGACATGCCCGAGACCGGCTTCATGGTTGCTTTGTCCACGTCCGTTTGCCAAATGTTCTGCAGTCCGGGATGGTAGTTGCGTTCCTCGATCATCCAGTGGCCGGGATTGGCCTTTGACGTTTGAATGGAGTAGCGCTCTGCACCAGAATCTCTTCCGGCAATCTTCTTGGAGAATTCCAGGACCTCTCCGTCGCTCCATGGAGCGGGCAGCAGCGTTAATTCAGGTTTTTGTAACAGCCCGGAAGCGGTCTGGGCACACAAACCCGTCGCCGCCGCGACCACGAGCAACAGCAGCACTGCGGCCATCCATCGAATCTTCATGCTTTGCCTCCAGATCTGTGTGCCGCAAGCCATACGTTGCCCCGCGGGTTGCGATAGTAACGAATTGTCACGCATCATCATCTCAGTTTGAGCGTCTCCAGCAGGGTATCGAAGCTGGCGCGAAAAGCGTCAAAGTCCTTGGGATCGGCCTTTAGCAGGGCTTTGGCGTTCATGGTTTCGCTCTTGACTTTGACGTGGTACTCAACTCGATTCCCGTTTGTAACCGGGTTGATGGAGTCCTCGATCCAGGCCAATGCCGGCAATCCGTCGATTTCTCTTGGCTGCCAGCTGCCGGGACGAAACTTCGCCGAGAAATCTCCGCCTTCGGTGGCTTTCTTGCGAAGGTCATGTTCCGTCTCGGTACGCAAAGCTTCCACCGTGGGGATGTGGCCTTTGCGAGCATTTACGGTCAGCCTTGCAAGTCCCATGGAGTCCAGCTGCACAAATTGCACCACATACTTCTGCTTTGCCTTGGAAGACAAAAGGTCATTTGGCACGGCGATCCATCCCGCGGGAAGCGAGAGGCTGAATCCAAGCTCCTCATTGCGATAGGTGCTGGGACCTTCGTCGCTCTGCGTAGTCACATCCTTGAGTTCCACGCTCATGGTTTGAACACCGGCATCGATCTTCACCAGATAGCGGGAAGCGTCGGCGGAATACCACAGTGTCTGGTTCATCGGACCGCTCAACCGCACTTTGAAGCAATGAAACTTGCCGGCTGGAGTTTCGATCTCCTCTGTGCCGGGAACCGAAAGCGAGAGATTAACGATTCCGCCGTACAGGGTGACGACGGTGAAACTGGCGCTATAGCCCGGCGCCAGCGGCAATCGGCGTATCGCCGCCCATGCCTCCTGGTTGTCCCACTCCTGCCCCCTTAGAGCCAGCTGCTGCGGAGCCTTGTCCGTCGCATCGATCTGAACCTGGCCGCTTTGGTAGGTGGCCTGCGTGCTCATCCCTATGGATGGCGCCAGGTAGGTGCTCGAAACCGGCTTCATGGTTTCCTTGTCGACTTCCGTTCGCGACACGGAGATGGACCCTGGGCTGATGCTGCGGCTCTCAATCAGCCAATTGCCGGGATTGTCTTTCGCGGTCTTGATCGAGTAACGAATCACGCACGATGTCTTCCCGGAAGCCAATTTCACTCCCAGGTCCAGGACCTCTCCATCCGTCCAGGGGGCGGGGAGCAGCTGCAATTCGCTGCCTAAGGCCTGCCGGGCATTGGCAACCAGTTCGCCCTGCTCGGGGTACTGCTGAATCAATTGGTGGAACGAGCGATTGGCCTCCGCCGTCAGTCCTTTCTTTTGCAGGCAGATGCCGAGGCGGTACAGGGCTTGTGCGGAATTCGCTCGCGACTGTTTCGCCATTTCGGCAACCTGGCGGTAAAGCTTGATGGCGCTATCCAGATCACCGACGGTTTCCTGCAGATAGATTCCTTTTTGTAAAAGCTCGGCAGTTGTCTGGGCGCACAACTCCGTCGCCCATGGGAAGAGCAGCGCCAACAGCATTCCAACCAACCGTAGTTTTTTCATAAGCCGCCTCCGAAGCGCAGTTCCGCAAGCCCCGGACCGGACCGCCGCCTGAAAAAATGCGCTTCAAAAGGAATCTATAAACGCGATATTACCGAATTGTTACCGCCTGGTCTTTTTTTATCTTTCACCGGCCGGAGTCCGGGCGGAATTCGAGTTATGATGTCGGCAATTCACTCGCGGGCCGTACTCGGTCAGGCCGCGAGCTGGCGCCCTAATTCCCAAGGTGAGGCAGGTGAAATCCCATGTGCAAAAGACTTGCAATTACGATTGCCGGAGCCGTTTCTCTCGGGAGCTATGAGGCGGGCGTTCTTTACGAAGTGCTCGATGCCCTTCATCAGCACAATACGGATCCGGCAACGGACGAGGACGGCCGCATTGTGCTTGATGTGCTAACCGGCGCCTCCGCCGGCGGCATGACGGCGATCATCCTGGCGCAGAAGTTGTTATACAGCGCTGGAGAGTTTCAAGGCCCGTACGACAACCCTTTGTACAACACCTGGGTGAAGCGGATCAGCCTGGCGGGATTGCAGGCTACCCAGGACGACGAGCCGGCGCTGAATTCGCTCTTTTCCTCGGACCTGGTTGAAACCATCTCCAAAGAGGCCTTGCTGGGGCGCTATGCCACGATGCCGCCGTCTCCGGCGCAGCGGCATGCGGCAGTAGAAGACAGCTTGCGCGTGGGCGTGGCCCTGACAAATCTGAACGGCATTGCCTATGGCTATCCGGTAACGCCGGGCGGCAAGTTCGTTTACATCAACTATGGCGACCAGATGACCCGCTACGTGGTAGCCTCCACCTGCGATACAGGTGCGTTCTGGGAACCGCTGCGGGAAGCAGCCGTCGCCTGCGGAGCGTTTCCCGTGGCGTTTCGCGTGCGAGACGTGCAGCGTTCGGCGAAGAACGAGCCGGAGGATTACACGGGCGACAACCTGGAACCATGGAAGCAGGATCCCTCGACCTTCGCCTATTCCGACGGTGGCATTCTGCAGAATCAGCCATTGGGAATGGCGAAGAACCTGGTCGATTTGATCGATCTGCATATGGATATGGGGAGGCGTTTCTATCTGTTCGTCTCCCCGCATGCAAAAGACCCGGAGGCAAACGACAGCTTTCACGCCGCCAACGCGAGTTATCTTCATCTCATTCAGCGATTGATCGAGGTGGTCATGGGGCAGGCGGGCTTCGAGGATTGGATCACCGCCAAGGGTGTCAATCAACGGGTTGCGCTGCTGGACGCGAGAGCCGAGGGGCTGAAAGACGCGATTCTGGGTGGAGAAATTGAGGTTGCAAGCTTGGCGAAGACGGCGGAGTCGCTGTTGACCTTGTTCTTTCCGGATGGGGAACACAAGTCCCCGGGTGCAACCAAGGCGGAGACGCTTGAGCAGGCGCGGAGCAGGATTGCCGCCCAGTACCGGCAGGAGATGCAGACATTGGCCGGTGTGGACGGGCGGACGGAGGGCTATCGCGACGCGGTGCTGGCCTTTGAAACCGCTGCCGGACTGGGTGCGCGCGACCACATGACGATTTACGGCGTTACCGCAACCTCCAGCCAACTCGCCGGCGCCGGGCTGCAGGCGTTCCTCGGCTTCTTTGACCAGCGATTCCGGGACCACGATTACGATGTGGGAAGAATGCATGCGCGGCAGGTTTTAACCGATCCGGCGTTGCAGCAACCGGGTGCACTGGGACCGATTCGGTTTACCGGGAGTGATATCCAGCCAATCGACTCACGGTTGGATGGCCTGAAGCCGAGCCAGGCTCCGGTTGCGGACCTGCAGGCCTTCAAGACAGGCTTGCGCAAGCGATTGAACGAAATGCTGCGTGAGCTTTTGGGGCCGTATCTTTCGCTTCCGGCTATGCCCGGCGCCGACATGATTCTGGAATCGATTCTCAATCATGTGATTGCAAAGGAATGACGGCATGCGAGCTGGAAGTGGAGCTAGTTGCCCAGCCGGCCAACCACCGCTTCACTGCGGTTGTTGTTGCGTCAGACAATGGATTGCGCCCAACCCCCAGATGAGGTCGCGGCAGGCAATGCCGACCACTCGGCGGGAAGGGAAGAGTTTGGCCAGGGTGTTCAAGGCTAGGCGGTCATTTGGATCGTTGAAGGTGGGTACCAGCACGGCGGCATTGGCGATATAGAAATTGGCATAGCTGGCGGGAAGCCGCTGTCCGCGAAAAATCACCGGGGCCGGCATGGGCAAATCAATTACGCGGAGCGGGTGTCCGTCCTGATCGCTGGCCTTGCGCAAGGCTGTAAGGTTTTGCCGTAGCGGCTGGTGATTGGGATCGTCCGGATTGGATTCTATGGCCGCGACCACCGTGCCGGGGGCAACGAAACGGGCAATGTCATCGATGTGGCCGTGAGTGTCGTCGCCGGCGATGCCGCGTTCCAGCCATATGACCTTGCGAACTCCGAGATAGTGTCGAAACGCCTGCTCCATTTCTTCACGTCCCAGTCCTGGGTTGCGCACTTGCACCTCCGGAGAAAGCAGACACTCCTCGGTGGTGAGCATGGCGCCGCAGCCGTTCACGTCGATACTGCCGCCTTCCAAAACCAGCCGTTGGCCTCTTGCCTTCGCCCTTCCACCTTCGGCCGGCGGCGTTGTCAATCCGGTCTTGTTGGCGACGGGCTGTATGGATTCGAATCCCTGGTGCCCGGCCATCTTTGCGGCGAGTTTGTCGTCTTTCCGCCAGTCGTCGTATTTGGCCCAGGCGTTGAAGCGCCAATCCAGCGCGACCTGCGCCATCCGGCCGTCACGAACGAAGATTGCGCCTGAATCGCGCGTCCACACGCGATCGGTTGGCCAGCGGTGAAAGCGTACGTTCTCCTGGGGAACGTGCGCGCGGGTAAGTACGGCCTTGGCCTTCTGTTCCCAGGCGCGGTCGTTGACCACGATATGCACCAACTCACCGGCGGCGATATGACGCACGATCTCGGCATAAACCCAGGGAATGGGCTCATATTTTCCGGGCCAGTCGGAGCGGTTATGCGGCCAGGCCAGCCAGGTGGCGGCGTGCGGTTCCCACTCGGCGGGCATCCGGAATGCGGGCGTGTGGCGTACCATCACTTCTTGTCCAGCAGGCGCTGGGTGATGGCGCCATAACTGTCGATGCGGCGGTCGCGCAGGAACGGCCAGTTGCGCCGCACCTCCTCCAATCGCTTCAGGTCAATCTCGCCGAGCAGGATTTCTTCCCGGTCCGCCGAAGCCTCGGCGATGATCTGGCCGAAGGGATCGCAGAGGAAGGAATGTCCCCAGAATTCCAGGCCTTTGCCTGCGGCCGGTTGGCCCATGACATTGCCGGTCTCGTGGCCAACGCGGTTCACCGCGGCTACGTATACTCCGTTGGCGATGGCGTGGCTGCGCTGAATGGTCCGCCAGGCGTCGAGTTGCGCTGCGCCGTACTCGGCTTTTTCGTCAGGATGCCAGCCAATGGCGGTCGGATAGAACAGTAAATTTGCGCCCTGTAATGCGGTGAGACGCGCGCCTTCGGGATACCACTGGTCCCAGCACACCAGTGTGCCGACGCGCAGGGCCGTCACCCCATCTCCGCTGGTCGCGGACTTCAGGTCGAAAGCCTTATAGCCCAAATCCCCGGGAGTGAAGTAGTACTTTTCGTAGTACAGCGGGTCGTCTGGGATATGCATCTTGCGGTAGATGCCGAGCAGGGTCCCTTCCGCGTCGAGGACCGCGGCGGTATTGTGGTATACCCCGGGAGCGCGTTTCTCAAAGACGGATGCCACAACCGCCACATGCTTTTCGCGGGCCACTGCCGCAATGCGGCGGGTGGTGGGACCGGGCACGGCTTCAGCCAGGTCGAATAAGGCTGCCTCTTCACGCTGGCAGAAATACTGCGTGCGAAACAACTCCGGCAGGCACACCACCTGCGCGCCGCGGTCCGCGGCCTGGCGCACAAACTCCACTGCGCGATTGATATTCTCATCGGCGTCCGGCGAACATGCCATCTGGATGAGCCCGACGCGAAAAACCTCTGCCAAGAGCGGCCTCCGGAAAACCTCATTAGCATATCAAAACAGTGCTTTCCCCACAGAGCCCTCGGCCCGCCGGCAGGCAAGCCGAGAGATCTGTGGGAAAGGTTCCGGATTTCCGGATGCACAACAGTTGACGGGTACAGGAAAGCTCACGTAAGTTGGGAATTCGGCAAAA
This sequence comes from uncultured Terriglobales bacterium, assembly GCA_964619235.1. Taxonomy (GTDB): domain Bacteria; phylum Acidobacteriota; class Terriglobia; order Terriglobales; family Acidobacteriaceae; genus CAZUCM01. The sequence continues at coordinate 774 of CAZUCM010000025.1, read as the reverse complement.
TTTCAATGAGGTGACGGGCTGTGAAGCATCCGCACGACAAGGTTGCACTGGGACGAGAGGGCGCGGGAATCGACCGCAAATTGCACGATCCGATTGAAGACAAGCTGATTCCGGTCGAACCGCTGGATCTGTCGAAGGTGCACGGCATAGATGATCTGGTACGCGCCATGGGCAAAACGGCGTTTACCGGACGGCAGGTGGGTGAAGCTGCCGATGTGCTGGAAGCCATGGCGCGCGACAAGGAATGTTTCAAAGTGATGACCCTGGCGGGCGCCCTGACGGTGGCCAAGCAGGGATTGGTGATCTCCGACCTGATCGAGCACGGCATTATCAATGCTCTGGTATCCACCGGCGCCTTGATGGCCCATGGACTGGTGGAGGCGACGGGCCATTCGCATTTCCGCTACGACCCCAAGATGAACGATGTTGAGCTCTACGAAGCCGGCTATAACCGCGTGTATGACACGTTGGAGCCGGAGCGGAACCTGGATGCGGTGGAGCGTGTCGTGGCGGCGATTCTGGATACCTGGGACCCGCAGGAGCCGTTGTGCTCGTGGAAGCTGAACCGCGCCATCGGGGAACACCTGCACAAGCACACCGAGGGACGGGGAATTCTGAAATCGGCGTTTGAGAAGAACGTGCCGGTCTTTGTGCCGGCATTCACGGATTCGGAACTGGGACTGGATTTTGCGGTCTCCAACCGGATTCGTGCCCGTGAAGGCAAACCCAAGTTGCGCTGGGACGCGTTTGAAGACGTGGAATACTTTGCCGAGA
>CAZUCM010000024.1:0-17211 GCA_964619235.1 uncultured Terriglobales bacterium | reverse complement strand
CACGTCCTCCTCATAGAACTCGGCAGCCGAGGTCAGCATTTGCGGCAAAGCGCCAGTGGATTCACCCACTTCGATCATTTCCACGGAAAGCTCGGGGAAGCGCTTTGATTCCATCAGACTGCGGGCCAGAGGCTGGCCTTCACGGACCATTTTTGCCGCCGCCGTAACCGCCAAAGCCACTTCGCGGCTCTGAATCGAGGCGCCGGCGGTTTCCAGCGCCGGTACCAGCGGCAGGCCGCCGGTGAGCAGCGTCGACATCATGCGGGTAAACATCGAAACCTGGTATTTCACCCAGATCATTCCCAGCAGCGGCAGGGAAGTACGCACGCGGTCAATCTGCAGCGAACCGTTTTCGGTCTGCGACCAGCGCCAGAGGCCGTAAATAATCGCGGCGACCGCACCCAGGAAGACGAAAAGATATTTTTGCGCCCCTTTGCCCAGCGCCAGCATGAATTGTGTGGCAGCCGGCAATTGCCCGCCCAGCGTGTCATATAGATCGGCAAAGCGCGGCACCACGAAGGTGATCAGGAAGGTGAGCATGATAATCACCATGCAGATCAGCAGGGTGGGGTAAATCAGCGAGGCTTTCAGCTTCTTGCGGAAGGAGAGGGCCATGCGCTGGAAGTGCACAAAGCGGCTGAGGACTTCTTCCAGGTTGCCGCTCTTTTCACCGGCCAGCAGCGTAGTGGTATAGAGCTTTTGGAAGACCGCCTGATGCTCGAAGGCTTCCGACAGCAGTTCGCCGCTCTTGACGCGCGCCCGCACGTCTTGCAGCAGCTTCTTGAAGAACTCGTCTTTCTGCTGTTTGCCGAGCAGGTCCAGGGCGGTGAGGATGGGCAGGCCGGCCTTCAGCAGCGTGACCATCTGCTGATTGAAGATGACGAATTGCGCCAGTTTGATGCGGCGCCGGGTGGGAACGGCCAATTTGCCGCCGACCATAAGACCGCGCGGCTTGCAGGTGACCACCAGAAGCCCTTGTCCGGTAACGCGTTCCCGGGCTTCGGCTTCCGTGCGAGCGGTCTCGATCTGTTCGGTGACGTGGCCGCGCTCGTCAGCTGCCTTGATCAGAAACTCAGCCATGCACTTCCTCTTGTCGCTCCCTGGCTGGGAGGCGGAGTAAAACTCCCGCAAATACCCCTAACCACTGTGTTCTGTGGAGTATCCAGTGTAACAAGAATCGCCCGTGTAAGTGGTGCCAATCGTTAGACGGGGCAGAACGGAAAACGTTGGAAATAGGATTGAGTGATCGGGAATTACCCGATTTCTCCAATTTCTCAATTTCCCCCCAGTTCCCCCTCAATTGTTTCCACCCCGGGCGGAGGCGAGAACTGGAACTGGCGGCTGGAGACCGGCCCGTTCTCCTGCTGATGGGAAAAGCGGAACTGGGTAGTGCTGCCGTCATCTCCGGCAATTTCCAGGCGGACGAAGCTTCCGTCGGGGGCGATCTCCATCAGCACCTGGGTCATGCCGATGGCCTGCCGTGGAATGCCGCGCAGCACGACGTCGCCGGAAGCTTCCGCCTGGACGTCTGGCGCCAGCGACAATCCGGCAAATTCCTTGTCCAGTTTTGTATGACCCAGCAGATAGGCCAGCGGAGATCGCAAGTCGGCAATCTTCCGAAACGAGGCTTTGCGCGCCTGTTTTTCGCCGGGAACATAGAACCATGCGGTCTTGCCGTCGGTGAGAAACAATTTCTGCCGCGGTTGCCGGTACTCCCAGCGCATCCGGCCGGGACGCTCCAGCCAGAGCGTGCCCGATTCGTTGCGGGTTACCCCCGCGCCGCTGTAGGTTTCGCTGAAGTCCGCCCGCAGCGTGCGCAGATGGTCGTAATGAGCATCCACCCGGGCGGCAATCTGCGTGACATCCGTTTGGGCCGCGCGCGCAGCCACGGCGGCCAGCGATAATGCCGCCCCTATGGCGAAAACGAAGAAACGAATTTTGCGGAGATGATGCATGTCTAGTTTGTGGGTGCGGTGTCTGGCATAAACGGCCTAAGGCTGGGCGGCAGGCCTTTGGTAATAAACGGCAAAGAGTGCGGGTCCTGGACCTCGATCCTGCCATCCGGCATGATCCGGTAGGGATTGCCTGCGGGATCGATCTCCGGTCCGCGCCAGCCGTGCGCTTCCAACTCCGCCCAATTTGCCGGGTAATGGCCGTATGCGTGTTGATAGGCTTGTACATCCTGCTGCAGGCGGGTTACGTCGTCATCCACCTGAAGCGCGGCCAGCCGCTTAAGGGCGTTGTTGCGGACCATTTCGTTGTCCGTCGTCTGATAGATCTGCGTCCACAGGAAGCGGGCGGTGCGCGAGTCGCTGATGCGCTGCGCCATGACCCCGGAGAGAACCCGGAGCGCGGGACTGGAGCCCGGCACTTGCGAGCCGCGTTGAAAGGCCTCGGAAGCTGCCTGATAGTCCTTCAATTCCGAGTAATCGATCCAGCCCAGGTTGTAATACAGCTGCCAGTCTTCCGGGTTCTCGCGAATGCCTCTCTCGACCAGCGCGGCCGCCGCGCGCGGTTCGCCGGCGCCATCCGGCGGCGCCTGAGCCAGAAAGATCGATCCGAACTGATAAGCGGGAAGCAGATGGGGATCCAGTTCGGTGGTGATATTGAGCAAAGGCGAGAGCAACTCGTAGCGGGCAGCCTTCTCATGGTGCTTGGTGCCGAAATACTGTACGGCGCGGGTCCAATAAATGTCTGCCAGCAGTCCGTCGTAGCCCAGGCTCATGCGCTTGAGAGCGTGTCCGGAAGGAATGAATAGAACGTCTTCCACGAGCTGCTCGCGGCCAATCCGGTCCACCCGGCGCAACGCCCAGGTGGAACCCGCCAGCGATGCAAGCAGGACGAGCAGGAAGATGGCGGTTGGGAGTTTCAAAGTCTTGCGTCCCACCTGGTTGCGAAAAGTTGCACGATTGCCGCTCCGTCACCTTGTTATTATTTCAAGTTTCTACGTTCAAAGATAAGCACAGCGCCGGCGACGGCGGCGGTCGCGTACAGCAATCCGTAAACCGTGTTGTAAAACAACAATCCGGCGGCGATGGGTTGTTCGTGGGCCACCCGCGTGATGATGTTCAAGGCAGACAGATTCGGCACCAGGTATGCCGCCGCGGTGGCGGCAACGCGGGTAACTCCGTGGGCCGCGCGCGCGTAATTATGCAAGTCTTCGGCGAAGGCGCCGACCACCGCCAGCACGAAAGCGAAAATGGTGGATTCCAGCGGCGTGGAGAACGAGGAAAAAAGCAGCGCCAGCGCGGTGATGATCAAAAACTCCAGCACGATAAACCAGATGGCTGCCAGTAATCCGACGTCGCTGTGATGGAAGCCATGCGCCATATACAGCAATGCGGCAAAGAAACCCACCGCCATGAAGGATGTGTTGACCAATAGCGTTCCGGCCAGGCCGCAGAACTTGCCGACGATGAACTCCCAGCGGCGTACCGGCCGCGCCAGCACCGTGTACAGCGTGCGCTTGTCGATCTCTTTGGAAACCAGGCCTACGCCGATAAAGATGGCGATCAGGATGCCGAATACGGAGATGGCGGTGAGTCCGAGGTTGATCAGTACCTGGCGTTCCACGCCGATGGAGATTTGGCCGAACAACAACGCCGAAACCACCATCAGCAGCGCGAAGATCACCAGGTTATACAGTACCCGGTCGCGCACGGCTTCGCGGAAAGTATTGAAGGCGATGCAACGAATGCGCCTCATGACGATACCTCGGGGCGGCCGCAGGGTTGCGGCTTCTGCGCAAGAGAGGTCATTTCTCGCCATCCCTTCGATTGACGGAAGCAGCCGTGGCGGAGACGAACGGGGAGGCCGCGCCGCTCTCGGAATTCAATTGCGCGAGGAAATAATCTTCCAGTGTCATGCGGACCGGACTTACGGAGATCAGGTTTCCGCCGCAGCGGTGCAGTGCCTCGAGTGCGCCCGGAACTTCACTTTCGGGCAGCACCGCGCGGATGGTTTCGCCGGTGGCGTGAACCTCCAGGGCCCGGGCTTGAATGGCGCTGAGCGCGGCCGAGCCGTGCCAGAGCAACTCCATCCTGCCGCTGAACTGCGTAACCAGGTCGGATACCACGCCGATGCCGCGCAATTCTCCCTTATTCAATACCGCCACGCGGTCACACAAGGTTTCGGCGTCGGAAAGGATGTGGGTGGAAAAGAATACGGTTTTGCCATCGTCTTTCAGGCTTTGAATCAGGTCGCGAACTTCGCGCCGGCCCATCGGGTCCAGGCCGGACATGGGCTCATCCAGAAAGACGACTTGCGGGTTGTGCACGATAGCCTGGGCAATGCCCACGCGTTGCAGCATGCCTTTCGAGAACTTTCGCAATTGTGTCCGCGCCGCATCGGCCAAGCCGACGCGCGCCAGCGCGGCATCGGCTCGCCGCCGTCCGTCGCGGGCCGAAATCCCGGATAGCTGCACGTAATAATGCAGCAGCTCGGCGGCTAACAGATAATCGTAAAAATAAGGCTGCTCGGGAAGGAAGCCGATCTGCGCCTTCATGCGCGGATCGGTGAGCTCCATGCCCAGAATCCGCGCCGACCCGCCACTGGGAGAGATCAAACCCATCAGCAGCTTGAGCGTGGTGGTTTTGCCGGCGCCGTTGGGGCCCAGATATCCGAATACTTCGCCCGGCTCCACCGCGAGGGTTAGCGGATGCAGCGCACACTTCCGCGCCTTGCGCCAGAAACCAACGCGGTACGACTTTTCCAGGCCACAGGTCTCTATTGCAAATGCCATTTTCAGCCCAATTATACGCAAAGCAGCCGGCAGCGTTCAGCTCTCAGCTTTCAGCCAACAAGGCGGCGGCTGCCCGCCAGCTGAACGCTTTAGTTTTTCCACCCGATCCAGTACCGGCCCACCCGCTGCGAGTGGGGAAACAACCCGGCCAGTCTGCGAGCGAGGGCGGGCGGCGGCAGGTTCTGCGGAAAAATCGGTTGCAGGTTAATGGCGACTACGTTGAGATCGGGCCGATCGATGACTTGCGATAGTTCGCCGGGCGATAATCCCAGGTCATTGCCGGTGGGATTGCGCAATCCGGAAAGAAAATACAGCTCCGGAGATTCCGGGGTGGCTATCAGCAACCCATTCGGCGAATGTTCGCGGACGATTTTGGCCGCGGTCTCATAATTTCCGGCGAACGCGCCCCGCAGTCCGGCGGCCCGGGGCAGATGAAAACTCTGCAGCGGCGGCGAATCCGGACGGAATTCAAAGTTGCGGTAAATGTACCGGGGCGTAATTCTGACCGCGGCAAACACGATGCCGGCCGCCAGGAGCATGGTCAAAACCAGCCGGTTTGCCGGATGCCGGCGAACCGCGGTCAACGCCAGCAGCGCCAACCCCGTCAGCGGCGCACAGTAACAAAAGTAGATGGGAGCGGCGAAAGGAAATTGCACGATGCTGCAAAGCGCGGCCAGCGCCAGCAATAGCATCAGCTGTTGGCGGCGGAGCGGGGAGAGGGCGTCAGCATAAACAGGCCGCAGGTGAAGAACTCCGGCGCCAAGGGCCACAACCAGCGGGGTCATTAAACTCACAGAGAGCCATACCCGCAAGAGTCCCGCGGGAGAATCGACCAGGAATAGTCCAGCGGATAAAGCAACGGCGGTTACTATGGCCGGCGCCCAACCGGCAGCTCGCTCCCAGAGGATCGCCAAGGCAATGGCGAGTAATAAAACGGCGGGAAGAAACAGCAGCTGCGCCGGGGAAGGCGGCGCGCCGGCGATCTCCTGCGCGCGCGCTAATCCCGCCGTGAATACACCCCGGGCAAACGCTCCCAGGGACGAAGACAGCGCATAAGGAGCCAGCAGGGCGCCCACCGCGATCAGGAATCCCAACCCGAAGGGAGCGATCATTCCAAACAACGCGCGAAAGCGCCGCAGGCTGCTGCCTTCCTTGCTCCGTAATTCACCGGCGATAAGCAGTACAACCAGGAAGAGTGAGGGAAGCAGGAAGTGGGTGATGTCGGGATTGTCCAGCTGGCGCCGCACCAGCATGACCAGAGCGGCGAGGAATGCCGCGAGTGCGCCGATCACAAAAATGCGGTAGACGTAAGCTATGCCGGTTGGAGCATTGGTTTCGTTCTGCGACTCCTGCTCCCGGTAGACCAGGAACAAAAGCACGGCCGCAATGTAATACATGCCGGTGACTTTGGCGTCAAAGGAGAGTCCTCCGCAGATGCCGGCCAAAAACAGCCAGCGCCCGGCATGCGTTTCCATGCTGCGAAAAATTGCGGCGGCTCCGAAGACGGCAAAGAAGAGGTTGTACCAGGAGGGCATGGGCGTGGGATAGTTCGGCACGCTCCAGGCCACAGCGGCAAGCGTGATGCCGGCGGCGGCCAGCGGGGATGCGATCCGCGACGCAATATAGAAGACGGCGGGCACCCAGGCGAGGAACAACAGAAACATCACGATTCTCAGGGTAACCAGACTGACTCCCAAGATCCGGAAGCCCTCGGCGTTCAGGTAACTGAGGCCGCCGGTATAGGTCTCGGCAAAATCGCGATGGGGAAGCTGTCCCTGCATCACGCGCAGGGCGCTTTGGGCCAGAACGCCATCATCTTCGGGAAGCCAGCCGGCATTCGTCCAGGCATACATGTATGCCGCGCTCAACAATAGCGTGAGGACGAGCCAGATTCCCAGCCGGTTTTCACCACAGAAGACACGGAGGCCAAAGAGGGAGGAAGATTGCTTCGTGTTTTCAATGGCGCACTGATGGTTTTCCAAGGAGGCGTTCCGTGTTTCCCTAATTGAGTAATCGGGTAAATTGTACAGCCGAAGATGATAAGCGCCGATTCCCCGATTTCGCAATGACTCGCAATGAATCAACGTTCCGCTGTGGCCTGTGTTGTAGATTCCGTCTTTATTCGAGCGCTCGCGAATTCGCCGTGCAAGCCGTAGCGCTATCGGCGGTATAGCGCAGGATGCCGGTCTGGTCGGAACAAAAGCTGCGCACGCCGCTGTGGTTAGGCGCGGTGGGAACGGCGGTAACCAGATAGGAGGTCACCGGCATTCCGCCGCAGTTGGCAAGCAGAAAGCGGTATCCGTCTTTGACTCCACCGGCCACGGCGGGGTCCAGCAAGCGGTCGCGGCCGTTGCCGCTTTCCGCCAGCGAAGCCAGAGTACAGGTGAATCCGCGATCCGGATACCGTGCGGAATAGCTGAACTCCGCCGTGTTGATGAGCCGCAACGAATCCAGGGCGGAAGCCTCATCGGCCGCCAGGCGCGACCGCAATAATCGGGGCACAAGCAGGGTTCCGATCACCACGATGACGGCAACGATGATCAGCACATCGGCCAACGAGAAGCCGAAGGCCTTCTTATGGTTGGCTGGTTGCAATGCGATTGAGTTCCAAAGCCAGTGCATCCTGTTCGCGGGCCTCGTCCAGGCGCCCCTCTCCCTTCAAGGCCGAGGCCAGTGCCTGGTGGAATCTGGGCGCATCGGGAAGCAGCTCCACGGCAGTCCTCAACCATTGTTCCGCCGAAGTATAATTCCTGGCCTCGAGATCGAGAAGTCCCAGATGGAATGCCGCCCAAGCCTTATCTTCCTGAACGTCGGGGAACTTATGGAAATCGTAGAGCGATGAGACTTCTATGACCTTCAGAAAGGAACTGCGCGCGGCGGGAGATTGCCGCAGGTCGAGCAGAAGCAGGCCGCGTGCCCGCCAAAGCCCCGGCGACTTCGGGTTCAGGGCCAGGCCATCGTCGAGAATCTGCAGCGATTTCGCCCCCTCGGAGTCTCTGTTATACAGGGCGGCGGCGCGCATGCGCGGCTCCACGGCCCGGGGCGCGGTCTGGATGGCGCGCAGCCACAGCGAAAGCCCATTTCTCCAGTACGAGGACTCATGCCATGTGCCCGCGGCCCATAAGCCGATGACCAGCACAGCAATCGTAAAACGCACGGGCATCGCCGTTCCGGCCTTTCCCATCCGCAAAATCAGATAAGCCACCAACGCGCAGAAAGGGTACGACGCCAAATGCAGATAACGGTCGTGCAACTGCACCATGGGAGAGAACGCAATGTAGGGAGCCAGTGCGAGCACAAACCAGGCATAGAGAAAAATGACGTTGGCCGAGCGGCGCCGCAGAAGAATCCATGAGCCTATTGCCAGTAACGCCAGGATTCCCAATAGAGGTAAGATAAAAGTCCGCCAGCCCGGGCCGGAGATAGGATTCACGTCGTACATGAATCCGCGGTTCACGGGAAGCAATAAATGCCTGACATACCACCAGCAGGCGGCCGGCGCATTCCAAACCGCAGCCAGACTCAGCGCCGGATGAATGGCCGTCGGCGACGGCGCTCCCAGCACCTTCCTTCTAGCCAGCAGGTAGCCGGCCGCTATGCCCGTATAGGGAACTGCAATCAGGATGGTCTTCCATAGCCGTTGGGGAGCGGCGCTGTGGAGCCAATAGTGAACGGCGATCAGGGCAATTGCAATCCCCAATGTCTCTTTGGTGAACATCGTAGCGGCAAAGCAGATCAGCGAGGTCAGGTAGGCCAGGACTCGCCGGCGCTCTTGCCATTCCATATAAAGGATAAGGGTGGCGAAAAAGAGAACCGCTCCTAATCCGTCGCAGCCACTGCTGCCGACCCAGGCGACACTTTCGACCTTCCCCGGATGCAGGGCATAACATAGGGCGGCAAAGGCCGCCAGCAAGTCGTCGCGAAACAATCGCCGGCCAAGAACGATGGCCAGATAAAAGAGGCACAGGTGCAGGACGATTCCCGACAGGTGAAACCATCCTGGGCTGCCGCCGGTGAGCTGTTTGACGGTCAGGGTCCATAGTGCGGACATCGGCCGGTAATAAGGGGAGCGGAATCCGCCAATCCATCCAAACAGATCGTGCGAAAAGATCTGTGGAATGGCACTCCACGAGCGGAACCAGGGACTGCCGGGGATTGACTGATCGTCGGAAACAAACTCAAAAGTGATCGTGCGGGCGTATACGGCGGCAATCAGAAGCATGCCGGCGGTCACGAGAACGCCTGGACGCAGCCACCAGCCCGCCGGCGGTTCCATACGGCGGGCTGGTTCTTGCCGGTTGCCACCGTCGTCTGCCAAGGCAGTGACGTCTGCTTGTACGGACTTGAATTGCTCGGTCATCATTTTCAAGTGCTTGCGATAAAAGCACTTCCGGCCCGTTTTCTTAAACCAGTGCGTCCTTAGCCGCACCATAAGTCGTTTGTCTGCAACCGCCGCAGTGGCGGCTGAGGCAGCCGTCACCGGCGGAACCTATTATTCCCGCATGTACTTGGGCTGTGCAACCCATATGTACAGCACTTTTGACATAATCTGGCGACATACTTTGACAAAAAATGTCAAAGTGGCTAGCATTCTCGCAGACGCTGGTCCGTTAATGACTTTCCCGTTTCACTATAACATCCACAACCGATCTATTTTCAATCACTTGGAAATGCTATTGCGAAATGGGGTTCAAGGGCTGCACCTTGGCCCACAAACTGCTAAATAGACAGGCGTGTACCGTCCCGAAATCTGCTGAGGAGAACATAAAGATGCGTAAGCAAAAAGGTTTTTCGTTAATTGAGTTGCTCATCGTGGTTGCGATCATCCTGATCATCGCCGCCATCGCCGTCCCCAACCTGCTCAGATCCAGAATGGCCGCCAATGAGGCGTCCGCTGTGGGTTCGACGCGCACAATTATCAGCTCTGAATTTGCCTATTATTCGACCTTCGGCGGCGGGACGACCTATGCGACCCTGGCCCAGTTGGGAACGAATAACCTGATCGATTCGGTGCTCGCGGGTGGCACCAAGAGCGGCTATCTTGTGACCACTACCAATCCCAATCCGAACCAGTTCTTTGTTTCGGCGGCTCCCCAGACGATTGGAACCACCGGTCAGCGCGCGTTCTGTTCCGTGGAAGACGGTTCGATCCGCTTCCAGACGTCCGGTTCCGCATTCTCCGGCCACGATACTTGCACGGCTGGCACCGTACTGCAGTAATGCAGGCGCAGAAGATTCGATTCGGGGGAAGCTTGTTGCCAGCGTAGGCATGAACAGGCTTTCCCCCATCGAGACCGGTAACCAACGTTACATTGAGAAAACACACTGAGAGTGGACCATGCGTAAACAAAAGGGCTTTTCGCTAATCGAGCTGTTGATAGTGGTGGCGATTATTCTGATCATCGCGGCTATCGCCGTTCCCAACATGCTCCGATCGAGAATGGCCGCCAACGAGGCCTCAGCCGTAAGTTCGACGCGCACACTCGTGAGTGCCGAGTTCAATTACTACCAGACCTTTGGCGGCGGTACCGATTACGGGCAAACCTTGACTGCCCTTGGACCGGGGACCGGGAATGGGAACCTGATCGATGCCAATCTCGCCACCGGCACCAAGAGCGGTTACACGGTTGCTCTAACGGCGGTAGCGTCGAGCGGGGGTGGCGGACACTATGATCAGTTCTTTATTTCCACCGTACCCATAACTGTTGGCACCACGGGCAGCCGCAGCTTCTGCGCCGTTGAGGACGCGGTTCTGAAGTTTGATCCCAGCGGCAATGCGTTCGGCAGTCATGACTTGTGTGCCAGCTCATCGAACGTGATTCAGTAGGCCCAAAGATCGATCGTCGAAGTCGTACCCTGGGGGAGGGTGCCGACGACGGGGAGCAGAGGATTCCGATCCTGTGCTCCCGTTTTTTTTTGCGCATCGGAAAAGACGGCGGTCCTCAAAACAGCACAAACCGGTCTGTCCTCCGCAGTATTGGACCATCCAGCAGGAAAGAGCGCAGCATCTGGAATTTGCGCAGGTTCTCCTCCTCCGGGCGGCGCTCGTCCACCACCGGAGATACAGCGTAATCCAGCAGCACATCGGTGCGGGCCAGCACATGGGTGATTCCGGCCTGCTGTACGCGCGCGCGCAGCTCCGCCAAGGTTCCGGATTCGCGCACCCAGGAGACCAGGGTGTAATCCTCGATCCGGAAATCATAGACGTAAGGTCGATCGAAGTAATAAGTGTCGCCGCGCATATTGATCAGCCATACCCGGGCGCCGGCCGGTAAATCTCGATTGGCGGTTTCATAGATGGAGTAATGATCCACCGTGCGTTCCAGATACGCTGCACGCGGTTCGGCGCCCAGTACCACCGGCAGAGGCGCTTGCCGGCAAAACCACGCCGCGATCACCACGATTCCCAGTACCGCTGTGGCCGATAGCAATCCGCGAAGGCGCCGACCCCAGGTTTCCGCCGCCATGCTGAGGGCGATGGCTAACGCCGGCAGTGCCGGCAATAAATAACGCAGTTGTTCGCTGGAGAAGCACCAGAAGAGGAAGAAGCCGCCGGCAAGAGCGGCAGCGATTTTGTCCGCCGTTTCCAATTGCCGCCCGCGCATTGCCAATGCCAGCCAGGGAAGGCCGAACAGGAAGGAAATTCCCAGCACTCCATCAAAATCGCGAGGGATCTCCGGTTGCGCAGTCAGTGAGACGCGGAGCGGGACGGCCAGATAATCGAGAGCGCTCTTGGGGAATCCTCCATAGCGCGCGTTCAGCACTTGATCGATGACGGAGCGCTGTTGGTCCCATCCGGGCGCATGGCCGCCGAACAGGTTCATATAAAACGGATACACCGGACTGCCGGTGCGAACCCAGTTGCGCACGTACCAGGGAGCGGCTACGACGATTGCAAGAAGGATCGCGAGCGAGGCGGTGGTCAGCACGCGGGATATGGATTCGCCGCCACCCTTTTCGTTGCCAGTCCCTTCAACGGGAGACCCAGCGCTTCCATCCTGGAGATTGGTTTTCTCCGCTTGCCGCAGGCGGAATAAGAACAAAACGAGTACCGGGACAATCAGGAAGACTGCCAGCAGCTTGACCTGGAGGGCGAAGCCCAGAGCCAGTCCCAGTTGCACGGCATCAACGGTCTTGAGGCTTTGCCACCACTGGGCGGCAAAGACGATAGCTAACGTGAGATAGAGCGTGAGCGCGAGGTCGTTATAACCGCTGGAGGCCGAGGCGTAAACCGTGGGAATACACACGATCAGCGCTGCCGGCGTCAGTGCCGCGGCGCGGGAACGGCCGCGCTGCCGCATCCATCCGTAGATGGCCAGGGCCAGCAGCGGAAGATAGGCAAATTCGACGCCGCCAAAGGCGGCTTCCCCGGCGCGCAGGCCGACGATCCGGCCCAGCAGCATTCCCCACAGGCCATTCATCTCGGCGCCCAGGGCGTAATACTGCGCGATATTGCCGGGCACATCGACCAGGCCGCCCCCGGCCAGAAATGCCTTGGGCAAGGCAATGTGATACAGCAGCGCGTCCTTCGCCGTCGGAGGCGCAAGCGAGGCGATGGCGGCGAGAAGCAAAGGCAGCAGCGACAGGCATAGCAGGGTGGTTGGCCAGCGGCCGTCCCCGGCAAGCCGGGCCGGGCCGGCCTTCGGCCGTTGGCCGAAACGGCAGATCCCCAGCCAACTGGCGCGAATACCCAAAGCGAACGCTGTAACCAGTACCAGAGCTGAGGCGCTGCGCGTGTACAGGTGCAGTAATCCCAACAGGAACCACAGCAGCGAACTGATGCCCGCACCCCAGGCACAGGCGAGGGCGATATGCCACGCCGGACTTTCCGCCGGGGCTGCTTCCAGGTGACACAGCGCAATTTGAATCAGACTGCCAAAGCCGTACCAGGCAAACAAAATCCCAACCGTGACGAGAAGCCCCAGAGCGCTATCGCGCAGAGCGATGGCGTGAAAGCTTGCAAAACAACCGATGAGGAAGTGGACAAGACTGGGCAGGCGCCCGAGATCTTCGCCGCGGAAACAGAGGAACGCCACCGCCAGTGCAATAGCCCAAAGCGCGGCGAGCAGCGAGTTGCGCATGGAGTGCGACAAGCCAGTTTTCCAGCCTCAGTCCGGTTTCAGTGTTGCTATTGTACGAAACTGAGTCCGGGGACGTAGCGGACTATCGCTTTTTCACCACGGAGGCACGGAAGACCGGAATTTTGCGCACAGGCGCGGAGACGCTGAGGGAAGAACAAAAGAATCTGGTGCAAAGGGAAGTGAGGACCGTCCCTTTGTTTTTTGTGCGGCGGCCAACGACTGCCGCTAGCACGCCAATTGTTCGCGCGTGAGCTTGAGCCCGTTGAGATTGCCCAGTACGGTGACGGCAATCGTTTCCGTGCGAAAGAACTCATTTGCCAGATCGATGAGGTCCTGGGCGGTAACCGACTCGATGGACCTGATGATTTCGTCGAAGTCGATGAACTGTCCGAAGTACATCTCCTGGCGGGCCAGATTGGACATCCGCGCGGTGCTGGATTCCAGGCTTAACAGCAGGCTGCCCTTCAGCTGGTCCTTCGCGCGCCGTAGCTCTTCGGCAGGCACTTCGTGTTCCTTGAAGGAGTGGAATTCCTTGACGATCGATTGCACCACCTTCGAGGCGTTCTCGCGCGAACTGCCGGCGTACACGGAAAGACAGCCGGTATCGCGATAGGGATTCAGTTCGCTGTAAATGGCGTAGGACAGCCCCTGGCGTTCCCGCACGTTCTGGAAGAGCCTTGAGCTCATGCCGCCTCCCAAAAGCGTGTTCAGAATATACGAGGTGTAGCGGCGCTCGTGCGTAATGGGAAACGATGGTACGCCCAGGCAAATCTGCACCTGCTCCAGCGACTTCTTGTTGCGCATGATAATGCGCGGGCGCACAGTCGGCGGCGCTTCGTGCAGGCCATTCTTCATCGGCTGCAACTGGTCGAATCGCTGGGTCACCAGTTGCGCAAAGTGATCGTGGTTCACCCGTCCGGCGGCACAAATCATCAGATTGCCGGGGCTGAAACGGTGCGACCAGTAGTCGCGCACCAGCGCCTGGTCAAAACGGCGCACAGTCTCCTTGGTTCCCAGAATCGGTTTGCCCAGGGGATGGTCCTTCCAGAAGTTCTGGGTGAAGATCTCATGCACCAGATAGTCCGGGCTATCCTCGTCCATTTTGATTTCTTCCAGGATCACGCCCCGCTCGCGGACGATTTCATCTCCGTCGAAGATGGGGTTCAGAACCAGGTCGCTCAGCACCTCCATGGCGATGGGGACGTGCTCATCCAAAACCTTGACGTTGAAACAAATGCATTCTTTGGAGGTAAAGGCGTCCATGTTGCCGCCGATGGAATCGATCTGGCGGGCAATGTCTTCCGCGGTGCGGCTGCGTGTGCCCTTAAATACCATGTGCTCAATAAAATGAGTGATGCCGTTGGCCTCGGCCTCCTCATGACGGGAACCGCTTTTCACCCAAATGCCAATCGAAACGGAGCGGATATGCTGCATTTCCTCGCTCAGGATCGTGAGACCGTTGGACAATACCGTGCGCCTTACGTTCCGCAGTTCGTCCACCATGGTGTCCCCCACTCCTAATTTGACGCTCTGTCGCGATTTGGACCGCAGGCACTCGCGCTACTGGAAAAGCAGTGCCATGTGTGTCTGCCCCTCCCACCCTGATACGAATTGCATGCGCGCGCCGGGTGGGGCATCCGCTATCATACACATCGAGGGACTGTACCGCCGACTTAGCATCCTGGAACCGTTGTTTGTGCCATTAAATTCCAGGTCAAGCAGCCTCACATAACGATGCTGCGAATCTAATTCAGTAGTCAGGTAATTTGATGCATGCCGGTCGAAATTCAAGAACAACTATTAGGCCTTAGTAATCAAGAGCTTACGGAGGTCATGCGGAAATTCGGGCAGCCGGACTATCGCGGCCGGCAGCTTTTTGAGGCAATTTACCGGCAGCGGGCTTTGCATCTGGCGGATATTACCACGCTGTCGCGGGCCCTCCGTCAGCAATTGCAAGCCGAATACAAACTGGGCCTTCCCCGGGTAGAAAAGAAATTTGTTTCCGTGGACGGAACGGTGCGCTACCTGATGGCGCTGGGCGATGCCGAACTGGTGGAGAGTGTCTGGATGCCGGAAGGCGACGGCGGAGAAGCCGGGGATTCACTCGGCGAGACTGCCGCTTCCGCGAATTTCGATCGCGCCACAATATGCGTTTCCAGTCAGGCGGGTTGTGCCGTGAACTGTCAGTTCTGTCTGACGGCATTGATGGGGGTCAAGCGCAGCCTGAGCGCGGGTGAAATCGTAGGCCAAATCGTATCCGTGCTTCGGGACCACGGCGTGGAACCGGATGGCGAGCGCATCAATGTGGTTTTTATGGGGATGGGAGAGCCGTTTCTCAATTATGAGAACTTTATGAAAGCCGTGCGCCTCCTGGTGGAAGGCGTGGGCATTGCCGAATCGAGGATGACGGTTTCGACGGCGGGGATTGTGCCCCGCATTCGCGACTTCGGAGTTGAACCGCTGCGCCCGAAACTTGCGATTTCTCTGAATGCATCCAATGACGAACTGCGCGATCGCCTGATGCCCATCAACCGCAAGTGGAATCTGCAGGAATTGATCGGCGCCGCCCGCGAATTCCCCCTGCGGAGCCGGGAGCGATTGACCTTTGAGTATGTTTTGATGGACAAGATCAATGATTCCCCGGAACATGCCCGCGAACTTGGCATATTGCTGGAAGGACTGCGCTGCAAAGTGAACCTGATCGCGCTGAACCCCGGTCCGGGAATCGCATTTGCCACCCCTGCCGGCGAGCGGGTGCAGCAATTTCAGCAGTGCCTGATGCAAATGGGAGTTCCCGCCTTCCTGCGCCGGCCGCGGGGACGAGACATCTATGCGGCGTGCGGACAGCTGAAGGCCAGCAATCAGTAGGACGTCGCCAGTCTTCGGCCGGCACGGCCGATTCTCCGCTCTCACCTTCCTTTCGCGTGAACATGACTGGATGCTGCGTTCGCCAAGGTGAAAGGTGGAACGAAAAACGTGGAACGGGGTTTTCCGGCCCAAGGCCAACGGCGGGCGGCAAACGACTGCCTTAAAGCTTTTTTCCCATCAGCAGCGCATCCAGCTTGCCGTCGTAATAGCGCGGCACGGTGCTCAGCACGGTGTAGCCGCGCCGCTTATAGAAACAGATGGCGGAGCTGTTGTTGACTGCCGTTTCCAGGTAAACCACTTCACAGCCGGTCTGGTGGAGGCGGGATTCCAAACCGTCCATCAGCAGGTTGCCCACGCCGCTCCGCCGGAACTGTTCCCGCACATCGATGGTGATGACGTGACCGGCGGGACGGGAGCGGACCGGACGGCGCTCGGCAACGGCAAAACCGCAAATGGCACGTTCCGCGGCTTCCTCTTCGGCGATCAGGGTGAATGAACTCTGCTGGCGGATATAGCGCATCAGCTCAAAGCGCGAATAAGCGATCCCAGGCGGAAAACACTGCTGATCCAGTTGCCACAGTTCCTCAAAATCAGTCTGGTGGTATTCGCGGATGCGTGCCGGCATGGTTTTAGTTTCGCCTATGCCGCCGCCGGCAGGCAACACGCAAACGTATGACGCCGGCACCCAGGTTGCGGCACGGGGTTACTAAAGAAGGTGTCTCCGCAGATTCATTGTCCCAGGCTCTTAGCTTTCGGAGATTTTTCCACTACAATCAGCGAACGTGATGAAAGTCGCAATCCAAGGCGAACTGGGTTCCTTCAGCCATGCGGCGGCCAACGGTATGCTGGCCGGCGCCAGGATTGTGCCATGCGCGAATTCGGCCGAAGTCTTCGACCGCGTGGCGCGGGGAACGGTGGCCGCGGCCGTGATTCCCATCGAGAACTCGCTGGCCGGTTCCGTGGCCGAACACTTCGATCTGCTGTTATCGCGGCCGGTGTTTATCCAACGGGAGTTCTATTTGCGCATCTCCCATTCGCTGATTGCGGCCAACGGCGTGAAGCTGAATCAGGTGAAGCGCGTGTTCTCCCATCCCGTGGCCCTGCAACAGTGCAGGGATTTTTTTCGGCAACATCCCGCAGTGCATCAGATTCCGTTTTATGATACGGCGGGCAGCGTGAAGCATATTGTGGCGGAAGATCTGAAAGATGCGGCGGCAATCGCCGGTCCACAGGCGGCAACCGAGTATGGCGCCCATATACTGCGTCGCGGACTGGAAGACGATAAGCAGAATTTCACCCGTTTCTTTCTGATTCGCAAGGCCACCGGAGCCCGGCCCGTTCCCCGGGCGAACAAGACTTCCATCGCCTTTGCTTTGAAGAGCATGCCGGGATCGTTATTTCGTGCCCTCAGCGTCTTCGCTCTGCGGGACCTGGATTTGAGCAAAATCGAATCCCGGCCGATGCGTGGGCGTCCATGGGAGTATGTTTTCTATGTGGATTTTATGCGCGGACTCGATCCGG
>CAZUCM010000023.1:0-17212 GCA_964619235.1 uncultured Terriglobales bacterium | reverse complement strand
AGTGGCAGTCCTGGCGGCGCAGCCTGTATCAATTCGCGCCGCTGCTGTTCCAGGATTGAACAGTAGCGAACGTTTTAACTCTTAGAGAAAACTTATATGAAAACTACGATTCTAGGTCTCGCACTCCTGGCTGGTCTTCCGGCCATGGCCCAGACCAATATCCTGATTTTTGACATCCGCGGAACCGGCCTGGATTCTTCCGATTTTTGCCGGAAACTGCGCGAACGCAACGTCCTGGCCAGCGGAGTGAATGCCGAAACCGTACGCTTCGTCACCCACATGGACGTGGATCGCGCCGCCTGCGAGCGCGCCTTGCGGGCGGTGGAGGGGATTTGCGGGGGAACAGCAGGAATGTAGTATTTTTCATCACCGAGTCCTCGACCCGCCGGCCGGCAGGCCGTGTCCTCTGTGGTGAAAAGCTGCTACGCTATTAACATATTTGTTCTAAAACCATGAGGAATGTAATGTTAACTATCGATCATTTGGGAATTGCCGTTAAGTCGTTGGAACAAGCGAAACAGTTCTATCGCAACATGGGCCTGGACGTGCACGAAGAGGAAACGGTGCCGGCCGAAAAAGTGAAATTGGCCATGGTGCCGGTGGGCGAAAGCCGCATCGAATTGCTGGAGCCGATGTCAGAGGATTCGCCGATTGCCAAGTTTCTGGCGAAACGTGGAGAAGGCCTGCACCACGTGGCGCTTCACGTTCATGGCCTGCCGGCTATCGTGGAAAAAATGAAACAGTCCGGCACGCGTTTTCTCTCCGAGGAAATCAAGATCGGCGCCGGCGGGCACAAGTACATTTTCATTCATCCCGCCAGCGCAGGCGGCGTGCTGATGGAATTGTGCGAGAGTGCATAACATTGCGCGCCTGGGCACGAGGAAGCTGTGAACGGTAAACTGTGAGCTGCTTTTGCTGATTCTTTCCATCGATACTTCCGGACGGCAAGGGGCGCTGGCGCTGGCGCGCGGCGCTCCGGATTCCTTCGAGGTTCTCGAACTGGTGCCTATGGCCGGAGGGATGTACTCCGCCAGCCTTATTCCAGAGCTGGCGTCGCTTCTGGCGCGGCACAAACTGCAAAAGGGAGATTTGGAGGGGTTTGCCGTGGTTTCCGGGCCGGGCTCGTTTACCGGCTTACGGGTGGGGCTGGCGGCGGTGAAGGGCCTGGCCGAAGTTCTGCAGCGGCCGATCGCCGCCGTGTCCATGCTGGAAGCCATAGCCGCTCAGGCGAATCGCGACGGAGCTGTGCTCACCGCCATGGATGCGGGCCGCAAGGAGATCTTTGCCGGCGAATACACCGTACTGGCCGGAGCCCCAACCGTGGTGCGCGAGTCGCTGTTGACGCAGGCGGAGTTTTCCGCGCTTTTGGATGTCAACCGCGGTACGGAGTTGGTGACGCCGGACATGGCCGTCGCCGAATTGAACGTCGGACATCTTCAGGTCAGACAGATCGAATGGCCTGGCGCCGGAGAGGTCGCCCGCCTCGGCTGCATCAAACTCGTCCAGGGACAAACCGTTGCGCCCGAGGATTTGGAAGCCAACTATATCCGGCGCTCCGATGCGGAGCTTGTCAAAGCATTTAGAAGTTAGGAGTTAGAAGTTAGAAGAGAAGAGACACCAGATAGCCTCCGCTTCTAACTGCTGATTCCTCAATTCTGAAATTCTGGCTTCTGTTTCGATGCTTAGAATTCGCCCGGCCATCGCCGCTGATATACCCGCCCTGCGCGCCGTAGAGGCCCATGCGGCGACCGCCGCGCACTGGACCGCGGAAGCCTGGGAGCGGCTGTTTGATCCTGGCGGACTGCCGCGTCTGGTGCTGGTTTTGCAGGAAGACGCTCCGGTAGTGGCCTTTGCCGTAGTGCTTTGCCTGACCAGCGAATGGGAGATCGAGAATATTGCGGTTGCCGGCGGCGCCCGCCGCCGGGGGTTGGGAACCAGGCTGCTGGGAGAGGTGCTGGACCGGGCCCGCCACGCCGGCGCCGAAGCGGTCTTTCTGGAGGTGCGGGAGTCCAACCACGCCGCCCGGGCCTTATACGAAAAATGGGCCTTTCTGCCCATGGGACGCCGGTCCGGCTATTATTCCACCCCTCCCGAGGATGCGCTGGTTTACCGGTTTTCTTTTGCCTCCGGGAAACCTGAAGCCTGAGGTTTCGATTCCAATAGAAAAGAGATTGATGCGGTGTCGCCAGGTGTGATAATTTCAAATCCCAAAGAGCGGTCACTTGGCAAAGGGGAGGTCGTACTGAATGGCAACTCAGGTGCGAGATGTTCTAATCGCCAGCAATGAGGAATTTCGCAAACTGTCGGAAGAACATCAACAATACTCAAGTCGTCTCAATTTGCTTACCGAGAAACGATTCCTTTCAGATGAAGAAAAAGTAGAGGAAGTGCGGCTGAAGAAACTGAAGCTGCGCCTGAAGGACCAGATGGAGTCCATAGAGCGCCGCTTTCGCTCCGATCAGTGCCTCGCATAGTTCCGCTCGTTTCATGAAGCCTCCGGCCAGAGTCGCTGGAGGCTTTGTGTTTTTTGGGGATTGATTTTCCGGGCAGGGAAGCGATCGGCTAATCCGGATGATTCATGTAGGAAGCGGTGCTTCCACCCTTGGCCCGGCTTATGTCAGTGCATTCGCGAATCTTCCGGGCGGAAAGTTTGTCGGCCAGATCCAGTGCCGATGCCGCCACCTGATCCATGTTGAAGTACTGATACCGGGCCAGGCGCCCCAGGAAGCAGACATTCTTCTCCTGCTGGGCCTGATGCTGGTAGCGCTTCAGAATCTCGAAATTTTCCGCACGCGGTATGGGGTAATAAGGCTCGCCTTCGGTCTGCGAATACTCGCGGACAATCGAGGTGCCGGTATGGCGCTGGCCGGTCAGGTGCTTGAATTCCGTGACCCGCGTGTACTCGAAATCGTTGGGATAATTGACCACCGCGACGGGCTGGTGCTGCTCACAGCCGGCAATATGCTGGTGTTCAAAGCGCAGGGAGCGGTAGGGCAGGCGCTCGTGGCAATAGCCGTAATAGGTGTCGATGGGGCCGGTATAGATGGTCAGTTGCGGGGAAAAACGGCTGCGTTCGCTGGCGAAATCCACGCCCAGTTCCACGCGAATCCTGGGGTGGTCCAGGAGGCGCGAAAACATCCGCGTATACCCGTCCTTGGGCATGGCCTGGAAACGATCGGTAAAATAGCGATTGTCGCAATTCGTGCGCGTGGGGATGCGTGCCAGCACCGTGGAACTGAGTTCCGCTAAATCCACTCCCCACTGCTTTCGCGTGTACCCGCGGAAGAACTTGTTGCACAGGTCGCGGCCTACGGCATTCAACACCACATCCTCGCTGGTGCGAATTTCCGGCCGCGGCTCGCGCACCTGCTCGAAATACCGGGCGACACCGGCCTCGTCGAGATTTAAGCCGTACAAACGGTTTACCGTTTCCTGGTTGATCGGCACCGGCAACAGCTGATCGCCCACCTTGGCCAGCACGCGGTGTTCATAGGGAATCCATTCGGTGAACTGCGAGAGGTAGTTCCACACGCGCTCGATATTGCTGTGAAAGATGTGCGGTCCGTAACGATGCACCAGTACGCCGTGGGAATCGATTTCGTCATAGGCGTTTCCCGCGATGTGCTCGCGCTTGTCGATTACCAGTACTTCCCGCCCGGCGTCGGCCAGGCGTTCGGCGATTACGCTGCCGGCAAAGCCGGCGCCAACGACCAGGGCATCGATTCGCAAGCTCAATTGCTCCTCACAGCTTCCCCGCGATCCGGCTCTTTCCGAACTGGGCGGAGCGGCTGCCGCCGGCGGAGGCGGCCACGGATGCGAAGGGCGGACCGGGCGGAATCATGTGCACCGTTACATCCGGCTCGATCGGAGCCGGAATCTCCAGGTAGTCACCGTTCAGGCGGCCCTGCGGGTTGGTAGTCCAGGACTCCGGTTCCGAGGCGACCCAGGAGCGCGCGTGTTCCAGATCCGCGGGTGTATCGACCTCGGCAACGCAAATCAGCGCGCCAGGCAACGGCAGATTGGCCGAAATTCGCTCAAACACCGTGCCGCTGCGATGATCGCTGATCTCCGCCGAGCCGAATAAACTCCCGGGCTTGCCGCAGAATACCGATGCCCATTCGTAGGGCGACGGCTTGGTGCGGCTGAATTCCAGAATCTGATTTCGCGGCGAGATGTGCGCGTAAACTGGATCGCCGGAGACCGCGTCACAATATCCAAATAACGACTCGGAGGCGGCGGCCAGAGCGGAGAATCTCTCGAACTCGCGCTTGCGGATGAGGAGGTCGCCATCCATGAAGATCGTTTTGCTGGACAGGCCTTCGGCTCCGTTGCGAAAACTGGTGAGCGTGGAAGTGGTCAGAAAGGCGGGGTTTCGCACCACAACCGCGTCGGGGCGTGCGCGGAAGACCTCGTCCGTCACCTCGTCCTCGCGAAATCCCACCACCACGCGGCAGTTCGGCACGGAGGCGGTTGCCTCCAGCAGGCGCGCGATGATGGTGCGTCCTTCCAGTTCAACCAGGGCTTTCGGCAGGCCCATGCCCAGCCGCGAGCCGACTCCGGCGCAGGCGATTACAATGTTTGCAATAGGTTGCATAGCGAATCACTATTCTTCACTACAAAACGGGACATTCGAACCAGGGTGGGCACCGGCTTGTGTGTGCCCGCATAAGCCACGC
The DNA here is from genome assembly GCA_964619235.1 of uncultured Terriglobales bacterium. Classification (GTDB taxonomy): domain Bacteria; phylum Acidobacteriota; class Terriglobia; order Terriglobales; family Acidobacteriaceae; genus CAZUCM01. The sequence goes on along the minus strand of CAZUCM010000023.1, from coordinate 12,536 downwards.
CAATGTCGGCATTCTCGAACATCGGTATGTCGTTAAAAGAGTCGCCCACGGCAACGATGCGATCGTAGCGCGCGCGCAGTGTCCGGGCGGCGTCGCCCTTGTTGAGGATGGTATGCAAGACGGTACGGCCTTTGGCTCGTCCGCCTTTGGAAGTGAACGAGGCAACGCCCAGGCGGCGCAGCAGTGGCTTCACCCAGATGTTCAGGTTGCCGGTAACCACGTAAGAGTCCTTCGGCCGTTCCTGAAGAAAGCGGGCAATGTTCGCGTCGACTCGGACGTTGTTCAGGGCATCGTGCACGGAGCGCAACGTAGAAGAGCTGAGTAGCGCTACCCGTAGGCGGAAAGATTGCTCGAAGTCGAGAACTCCGTCGAGCGTGAGCCGGGTCAACAGCGACATCTCCTCGCTCAGTCCGACGCCATGGGCGATCAGGGGCAGCAGTTCATCCTGGGTTACGGTGCCGTCCAGATCGAAAAGATATGCCGTACGGCTCATGCCAGCCTCACAGTGATAAATGCCTGGCGCGTTTCCAGACGGTTATTCAATGCCGCATCCTCGTAGAGCCAGCGGAAGCGGAAGTCCTGCAGTCGTTCGCCAAAGGTCTGCCGGGCGATGGTTTCGATCTCGCCACAGGTGCGGTAGATTGCGTTGTAGGAGGCCGCAAGTGCCTGCGACCAATCTTCTTTGAGCGTAAGCCGCGCCTCTATCCCTAATGGCTCGCGGATGATCAATACCGCTCCGGGCTGGGTCGATTGGCGCAGGCTGGCGAACAACGATGCCAGGGAGCGATCGTTCAAATACGCCAGAATGCCGCTCATCAGCACCAACCGATAGGCGTGGGAGCTGTCCCCTGCATTCGGGGGAGCTTCGCCAAGGGCGCCGGAGAGAAAGACAGCCTCCGGGTCGGAGGGTTTCCGTTCGACTTCCAGGCGTTGGCGGGCGGAGTCGATCAGGGCCACGGCGCCATCGATTCCCAGGTAATCGCCCAGCACATTCCGCAAGCCGAAATACAGACGGCCGGAGCCGCAACCTACGTCGAGAGTGGAAGGGCGGTGCAGCCCTAAGTCGGCCATGGCCTCGCGAATTGCATCGATCTCGATCTGGCTGCGGCGTTGGGCCAGCGCTTCGTTGCCGTCTTGCAGCATGGTCACATTCGGACTGGTAGCGGGATCGCAACGGCGCGCGCGGCCGTCAAAAAACGCAATGATCGAGGCTTCATCGATCTCGATTTCAGCGGCGTCGAAAGCCCTCACATTACCTCCAGATGTTCCACGATCCGCTCCGCGGCGCCATCGGACAAGGTGAGCAGCCGTGCCTGGCGCTCCTGGCGCAAGGCGGCCTCGGCATCCAAATAGCGCCGCTCGGCCACTTCCTCGAACACCGCTTGCAGTTCTCCGGCATTGGCCACGTTTCGGAAGGCTTCCACCATCCATTGTCCAAACTGGTTGAGTTGGGTCGAGCTGTCGCGAATCGTGCGTACCAGGGGCTTGCCGGTCAGCAGGTACTCCGAAAAAAATCCGATCCCGTCCGTAATCAGCAATTCTGATGCGGCGAAGCTCTGTGCATACTCGGCATTGATATCGACTCGCGACGCGGGGGTCGCATCGAAGGAGCGCAGATATCCCTTGTAATCCTCCTCCGTCATCAGGCCCGATGCTTTCAGGCGAGGCAGCAACGCGGGATGCGGCCGGAAGAGAATGCTGCAGCGGCCACGGCGGGCCTCCTGCAGCATCAGCTCCTTGTAGTCCATGAAGGTGGAGAAGCCCAGCCAATCCTGGCTGACCGAATGATGCGGCGCCCAGATGATTCTAGGCAGGATGCCGGCCGTTGCAATGGGCCAGGCGTCGATTGGATCGGTAGTGCGCAGCGCAGCCAACAGGCTTTGGAAGCGCGGATAACCGGTGGCATAGACCCCCGCGCTCCCTTTCGAGCGGTGGTTCGCATATGCCTGTAAATGGAAATCACTTTCGCAAAAGATCATGTCACAGGCGTTATGAAAGGGCTGATTGTACTGGCATTCCGGCTCGTCCACCGTCATCAGTCCGTAAGGGATATAACAGAGACGCGCAAACCTCAGCCGGCTGGCGGCAAAAATCTGCGGAATGTCCCAGTCCCAGGGAGACTGCCGGAAGATGTAATCCGGCGCCAGACGTACCAGAAATTGCAGATCCGCGCCCGAGTCCCCTCGTAGCGCCAGCGGCTCCAGCCCCTTGCCCTTCAAGAACTCAAAAGTGTTTTCCAATCCTTCAAAGTCGGTGGTCTCCACTCCGGTGTAGTTGCGGGGAATCGCGCAAAACAAGAGTTCGAATTGCTCCGGCCGGGCAGTCAACAGGTTGACGACCGGTTCAATGGCGCTGAAGGTCTCCGGGCTATGGATGAGGAACACCATATGCCGGCGAACCAGACAGGGCGGAGGGACTGTTTTTCTGGCTCCCTCCGGCGAAAAGGGCCCGGCAGAATTCATGACATGCAACCCGAAGTTCCGTTAGTGGGAACCTGGTCCCACATTTTGGTTGGTAAAGCCATCGAACTGGCAGGGAAGGTCGCGGGAACAGAATCATTCGTGCTCAGATTCAGACCCAGACGCACGATCTCCCGCTTTTCCTGTTCGTTCAGGGAAGCGATGTGCGGTTGCAGAACGGCGATCGATTCTTCCGTCCGGCCTTGTTGCAGCAATAACAGTCCCAGATTCACGGCCGAGTCGCGATAGGACGGGTCCAGACGCAAGGCGGAACGATAGCCCCATTCGGCGCGTACCTGATCGCCGCGGGAATACTGCGCCGTGGCCCAATCGTTCCATAGTTCGCGGGTTTCCATTTCCGCCAGGCTGAGTCCAAGAACCTTGACTGCGTGAGCCGGATTCCCGGATTGCAGCAGGGCCACTCCCATTTGCAGAGCGGCATGAATCCGCCGCTGTAGTTCGGCGCGATGCTTCGGCACCGCGGCGGCATCGGCCGGCGCCGACGCCAGATCGCGCAGCATGGGCTGCAGCAGGGAGAAGATCGCATATTTTTCCTGCGCCAGCTCCGGCAAGTACCCGCTCAGCACCTTCAGAATGAGCTCCGCGCCCTGGCCGCCAAGAATGGACACTCTGTAGCCGCGGCGATCGATTCCGCCGACGATCTTGTGTGCGGCGGTGATGAGTCCGAATTTGGCGAAGACCCCGGCCAGTTCCTTCATGGGAGTCTTTCCGGTTGCGGTGACGGCGGCGTGATTTGGGCCGCCCAAAACGCGAGTATGCCGGATGACGCAATCGTCGATGATCGCCGCCCGCTGGTCGCCGCCCAGCCACGTTGGCCAGAGGAGGTCTAATCCGAAGCCGCTGAGATTTTCCTTGAAGCTGTCGGCGCATGGCGGCAGGAATGCCCGGCTGAATACCGGGGCCATGATCTCGATGAAATTCGTGTAGCGCAACAGGAATTCCGAGTTCTTCAACGTAACCAGATGAGAATAGTAGCTGTCGTGGGAGAGCGCGGGTTGCGCCAGGTCCAGCTTCATTTCGGCGCAAAGATCGAACATCCGGTTAATCGTTTTCTTATCTGCCGCTAAATCATCATCCGGCAGCCAAACGTAGTCGTACTTCAATATCTCTTCCCGATGTTCCTGGTACAGAGCGTATAAAGCCGGCCATTTGGCCCCCTTGGAATCGATGCGGACAATGTTTTCGCCCCGGTAGAGATCGGGATCGTCGCCGTAATAATTGACGATAATGTCCCAATTTCGCTCCTCCGGGCCCGCCAACCAGCCTGGATGCAACGAGCCGTTGCCGGCGCGAACGATGACAAGATTCCTGGCGCGCCTGCCGGACGCAAAAAGCGGGGCCCCCGCAGTCAATGAATTGGACAGAGACGGCAAAATACTCCTCCCAGCCGGTGGTTAGGCACTATTCTGCGCATATTCCTGCAATCCGCTTGCCTTATCTGCTTCTAATCTTGCCGCCACTTCGGGGGATCGCATCGGCTGTTGACCGGCAGCCGGAGACTGGCTGACAGCTGACATGCCGTTTTCCTGGGCAGCCTGCAGCGCCATAAAGCACAGGATGGGACGTATTAACTTGATCAGTTCGTCGCGGCTATGTGCCAAGGCCGGCAGGTATCCGCTGACAATGGCTTCGATCAGTTCGCGGCCATGACCGTCCGTAAGCAGCAGTTTGCGCCCGGCCTGATCCAGACCGCCGAAGATCGCCTTGCTGGGGGTCAGGCCATACTTCTTCAACACCTCCGGCAGATCCTGGGCGACCGACTTTCCCTGCTGAGCTATGGTTTCGTACAGCGGGCCTCCCAGCGGGCGCGTGTGCCGCACCTGGCACGCATCGAGGATTCCGATCTGGTAAGGCTCGGTAGAGAAGGTCGGCCACAAATAATCCAGCCCATGGCCGCTGAGGTTCTCATCGAAGGTGGCGGCGCAGCGCTGCAGAAATGCGCGGCTGAATACCGGCGCCATGATCTCCACAAAGTTGGTATACCGCATCAGAAAGGAGTGGTTGACCAGCGTAATCGGATGCGAGATATAGCTGTTCAGGGTAAGCGCCGGCTGGGCCAGTTCCAGCTGCAACGCCGCGCAGAAATCGAAGATGCGGTTGATGGTTTTCGTGTCCGCCGCCAGATCGTCATCCGGCAGCCAGATGTAATCGTACTGCAGGATATCCATCTGATATTGATGGATGAGGTCATGCAAAACCGGCCACTTCGGTCCCTTGGCATCGATGCGGACAATGTTCTCGCCCCGAAAGCGGTGGGGATCGTCTCCGAAATAACTGACGAGGATGTCCCAATTTCGTTCATCGGGTCCGGCCAGCCAGTTTTCGTGCAGCGATGTGTCTCCCGCACGGACGATGACCAGATTCCTGGAGTGTTTGTGTGAGGCCCCAAGTATAGAACCCGCAGTGGATTGGCCGGATGTACCAGACACGCTACCCCTCCCCCATGATGCCTTCACAAAATTGCATCCCTGCAATTGAATGCAATTTGCTGGCCTCATCTGCTTCTAATTTGGCCGTCGGCCGGCCTGCCAAACGCCACCGCCGTTTATTTCATCGTATTGAAACGCAGCCATTTAGAGGTTAGGGCGGGTATCTCGTATAATCAGGTGATTCCAATGGTTAAAGACGGCTTTTATTACGGTGCGGGCATGTTGCTGGTAGCTGGTGTGGCTTGGTGGCTTGGGGAATGGCCCTGGGCGCTGCCTCCGGTGCTGCTGGCTATGTTCTTTCTCTGGTTTTTCCGCGATCCGGAGCGGAAAATTCCGCAAAAGGCAGGCGCGGTGGTTTCCCCTGCTGACGGAAAGATTACCGAGGTGACGTCCGTGGAGATCAACGGCGTTGCGCAAACCCGGATCAGCATATTCCTGAACGTTTTCAGCGTGCATGTGAACCGCTCCCCGATTGCCGGCGTCATCGAGAAAGTCGAATACCGCCGCGGCAAATTCGGGAATGCCATGGGGGCGATCTCCGCCGAGCAAAATGAGCAGAACATTGCCACCGTCCGCGGCGAGGGAAATACGGTGGTATTCAAGCAGATTGCCGGACTGCTGGCGCGCCGGATCGTATTTACCAAGAAACCGGGAGACCGCGTACAGCGCGGCGAGCGCGTGGGCCTTATCAAATTCGGTTCGCGGACCGATATTATTCTGCCATCCACCGCGGCCGTACAGGTTAAGATTGGCGATCATGTGAGCGGAGGCAGCAGTGTGCTGGCACATCTGCCGGTAGGGAATGCCTGCGAGACGGCGTCCGCGGCGGCCGGGACAGTGCACGGACAGGAAAACGCATGACCCCTATCCACCCATTGCGGCGCAGGGATGACCATCCGCAGGAACGGCGGCGCAAGCGGCGCGGGCTGTATATCCTGCCATCCGTCTTCACTTCGTTGAACATCGCCGCCGGTTACTATGCCATTGCCCAGGTATTGCAGGGCTCGGTATTGGAAGGATGGCATTTTGATCTGGCCGCCAAGGCCATCGGCATTGCCATCGTGGCCGACGGCCTCGACGGGCGGATTGCACGGCTTACCAATACCACCAGTGATTTTGGACGCGAATTGGACTCATTGGCCGATGTCATCACCTTCGGCGTGGCTCCGGCGATTCTGGCCTGGATGTGGGGATTCCACATGCTGTCTACCACCTGGCCGCCGCATGTACTGCTCGGCCGGGCCGGCGCGATTGCAACTTTCCTGTTCTTGATCGCCGGCGCCGCCCGTCTGGCGCGCTTCAACATCCAAAAGGATCCGCAGCCCTCCAATCCCGGACGTCCCGGGCGAAAGTATTTTGTCGGTATGCCGATTCCCGCCGGGGCCGGCGTCATTTGTGCGGTTGTGCACTTTACCCGGGGCGAGCCCTTGACCCATTGGTGGGAATCCCTTCTGTGGCTGGGTTTTGTCCTGACCGCCGGATACCTCATGGTGAGCACCTGGCGTTTTTATAGTTTCAAGGACATCAATCTGCGCTCTCGCCACTCCTTCCGCCTGATCATTCTGATGTGCGGGGTATTTGCCTTGGGCTGGTTCTTCTCCGAATGGGTTTTGTTTATTCTGGCGCTGGTCTATATGCTCTCGGGCGTGCTGGCACGGCTGGGATGGTATATTTTCCGGCGGCGCGGCGGTTCCCCGCCTCCTCCTTCCATTACGGAAGCCCCGGAGTTGTCATGAACGCCGGCATGCGTGTGGCCATCGTCGGCGGGGCCAGCCTGAAAGGCAAGGAATTGGCCGGCGTGCTCAGGGAACGGAATTTCCCGGCACGCGATATCCGCCTGCTCGACGACGAAGAATCCCTCGGACAGCTGGAAGCGGTGGGCGATGAAGTCAGCTTCGTGCAGGCCGTCAGCCCCGAGCATTTCGAGGGCGTGGATGTCGCTTTCTTCGCCACCGACGAGAAGTTCACCCAGCGTCATTGGTTGCTGGCGCGCAATGCCGGAGCCGCCATCATTGACCTGTCCTATGGCATGGAAAACCATCCCGAGGCGGTCGTGCGCTCTCCCTGGCTGGAACGCGAGCTGGGGCGGACGCTGCTTCCCGAACTGCAGCCGGCCCCGGCGATTGTGGCGCATCCCGCCGCTGTGGTCCTCTCGCTGCTGCTGTTGCGGGCGCGAAAGATGGGAGCCATCAGAACTGTGGCCGCCACAATTATCGAACCTGCCTCCGAACAGGGACGCCGCGGCATGGACGAATTGCACGAGCAGACGGTGAGCCTGTTATCCTTCCGCGAGTTGCCCAAGCAGGTGTTTGATTCGCAGGTGGCGTTCAACACCATCGTGCGCTATGGCGAAGCCGCGCAACCGCCATTGGAAACCATTGAACATCGCATTGTCCGCCATATGGAACGGATCACCTCCGATGCGGCGCCATTGCCCGCCGTGCTTTTACTGCAGGGCCCCAGCTTTCATGCCCATACCATGGCCGTATATGTCGAAATGGAAGCGGCGACGACGCTGGGCGACGTGATGAAAGCCATGAGCGGCGACCATCTGGCGATCACCCAAAGCGCCGAGGATGCGCCAAGCAATGTCAATGCCGCCGGCCAGGACCAGGTTCTGTTGACGGTGCGGCGTGACGAAAAGCGGGAAAAGGGATTCTGGATGTGGGCGGCGGCCGACAACCTGCGTCTGGCGGCATTGAACGCCGCGGAATGCGCCGAATCGGTGGCGATCGGCAGGCCGCACGGAAAAGTGCAATGAGAGACGAATGGCGGGCGGCGAATCTCTGTACGGCCGGGATCTGCCGGCGGAATGGGCATGCGATCCGGTACGCGGCGGCCGTGTTGTTTTTGCTCGTCGCCCTCGCCGGTTGCGGCTATCGCACCGAGGGCGGAAAATCCAGCCAGTTGCCCGCCGAGTTGCACACCATCGCGATTCCGGCGTTCCAGAACAACACCACGACCTACCATATTGAGCAGGTGCTGACCGCGGCGGTGGTGCGCGAGTTCGCCGAACGTACGCAATATCGCGTGGTGACGCACGAGGATAGCGGGGCTGACGCCTCGCTGCACGGCGCCGTGCTTTCGGTAGGTCTCACTCCGTTGATCAACGATCCACAGTACAACCGGTTGGCCAGCGCGGGAGCCAGCATCGCCGTCAAGATCTCGCTCGTCGATCGTCATGGCAAGGTACTGTTCGACAATCCCAGCTACAACTTCCACCAGGAGTATCAGCTGTCGCGCAATCCTTCGACCTTTTTCCAGGAAGAAAGCCCGGCCCTGGACCGCTTGGCGCGGGATTTCGCGCGCACCCTGGTGAGCAACATCCTGGAGGCCTACTGATGCGGAGCTTTGCGCCCACCGAACGGTTCATTTCCGAAGTGAGTGCGCGCCAGTTGAAGCCGGCCTACGTGCTGGCCGGCGATGAAGCTTTTTTCCGCAAGCAGTGCCGGGAGGCGATTCTGCGCGAACTGGTTCCGCCGGAGATGCGCGATTTCGGCCTCTATGAATTCGACCTGGGCGAGGTCGAGGTGGCCGAGATTCTGGACCAGGCCCGTACGCCGTCGCTGATGGCTCCCTTTCAGGTATTTTTCGTCCGCGGCGTGAAAAACCTCTATGGCCGCGGTTCGCACGAGGCGGAATTCGCGGCGATTCGCGATTACGTGGAACATCCCAATCCCGATGCGGTCATTTTATTTATCGCCGATCACATTACCATTCCGGCGGATGCCCGGCGCATGGAGATGACCGACCGTGACCGCTACGAACGGATCCGCGAGACTCTGGGCCAGTATTGCGGAATCCTGGAGCTGGCGCGGGTGGAGGAAAGCGAAGCCGTGCGCTGGGTGGTTTCTGCCGGCTCCAAACAGGGCGTGAAGGTGGAAGCAGATGCCGCCCGGGAGCTGGTGGACTCGCTGGGCGGCGACATGATGCTGATTGCCAACGAATTGGAAAAGCTTACGCTTTACGTGGGCGAGAAGAAGCAGATCACGCTCGGTGACGTGGAAGTCATGGTGCTGGCGGCCAAGCAGCGCTCGTTGTATGAATTGACCGACGCCATCTCGGCGAAAGACCGGGTACGCGCCCTGGAAGTTTTGCAGGCCATTCTCACCACCGGAGAAGGGGAAGAGGCCGCCATCGGGCACCTGTATATGCTGGCCAAGACCTTCCGCCAGATGCTGGTGATCTGTGAGAAGAACGTGCGCGACTCGCGCGCCTTGTGGCAGGCGCTGTGGCAAGGCTTTCGCCTGCCGCCCTTTGCCGCCGAAGACGTAATCCGCCAGGCGCGGCGCTATAAATCGCGCCGCGAAATTACCCGCGCCTTGCGGCTGGTCGCCCGCGCGGATCTGGAGTTGCGCTCCAATCCCCCCAGCAAACGCATGATCCTGGAAAAACTGGTGCTGGAAATCATGGCGGAACCCAAACCGTTGACCGCGGGCTTTGAACAACAACTTCTGCCCGTCTGAGGCAGGATTTCCTGCCTGGGAACGCGGCGGCATGCTGGCCCACCCTTTGTGGGTTTCCGCGTCTGATCGACCACGGCGATGGCTGATCGAGCAAGGCGACGATATATGCATTCCTCGTTCCGGTTTTGTATCTGCCGGGTAGCGCTTGACATATATCCGCCAGAGATATCTAATAGATATATGGCACGCGAATCGCGCACTCCATTCGTAATCCTGGGCATCCTCGGCATTCTCGACGGAAAACCGCTGTCCGGGTACGACATCAAGCACATCATCGACGGGACCATCTCGCATTTCTGGGCGGAAAGTTACGGGCAAATCTATCCCGTGCTCAAACGGCTGGCGGCGGACAAACTCATCCGGGCGCGGGCGCTGCGGCAGGACGGGCGAAGAAAAGTCCTCTATACCATCACTGCCAAGGGAGAAGCGTATCTGGCCACTTGGCTGCAGCGGCCGCCGGAGGATGGGCCGAGACGCGATGAACTCATCCTGAAGTTGTTCTTTGGAAGCAAGATGGAAATTCCTGTGCTCGTGCGCCATCTACAGGCGCGGCGGGACCAGGCCCAGGCGATGGCCGATCAATATTCGGGGTGGTTGGGAATGGTTGGGGCGCAGAAGCAAACTTATACGCCCTTTCAGTTGATGACCCTTCGCGGCGGGATCGTCATGAGCAAGGCGTTTGTCGAGTGGGCGGATGAATCGCTGGCGACGTTGCGCCGAATGGAGAAGGGCAAATGATCGTTGCCGGGTTGCGCTGGGCCCTCCTGAGTTTCGCGTTATTTTCGGTGGCCTGCGGGCTGCTGACGACGGTAATTGCTCCGGACTGGATCGATTGGCGAATCAGGATGGTGCTCGGCCTGATCGTTGCGGAGGCCGGCTTGTGGTTGTCACTGTTGCCGTTGGCGGTGGCTGTGGCCGCCTGGTTTTTGCGCCGCGGTTCGCCGCCGGCCGCCGCGGTGACGATCGCCTGTTGTCTGCTGGCGGCGACGTTGATGATCAAGCCCGCTTTCCAGGCATCACGTCTGTCCCGGGCCTTGCCGGGTGAGCTGGCGAAGTCATTTGGACCGGCGCAGCCGCGGCAGACGCCGTTTTTTATGACTCCGAAGTTCCACGGCACGCTGCCGGAGGCGCCGGTCCGGACGATGCGCTATTCGGGCTCGCAACGGCTTGATTTTTATCGCGCGGCGGGCGGTTCGCCCGCGCCGTGCGTTATCGTGCTGCACGGCGGCGGCTGGTACAGCGGAAACCGGCAGGAATCGACCTGGTTCGACCACCGTCTGGCGCAACTCGGATACGCGGTGGCGGCCATCGATTACCGCCTGGCGCCGGCGGCGACCTGGCCGGCGCAGCGCGATGATGTGGTCGCCGCAGTGGCGTTCTTGCGCGCCCAGGCCGCGGAATTGGGAATCGACCCGCAGCGTCTGGTCCTGCTGGGCCGCTCGGCCGGGGGACAACTGGCTTTAGCGACCGCATACGGGCAGCGCGATTCGGGGATTCGCGGCGTGATCGCCTTCTACGCGCCTTCCGATCTCGCTGGGCCTTTTGATGCGGGGAGCCGGTCGGATGTTCAAATTCGAAAAATGATTGAGCGGTTCATGGGTGGCACGCCCGCTGAAATACCCGCAGCCTATCAGAGCGCCAGCGCCCAGCGGCTGGCGGTGGCCGGAGCCACGCCCACCCTGCTATTACACGGCGAACTGGACTCACTGGTCAGCAGCTCCGAGAGCGAATTACTGGGCGAAAAACTGGGTTCGCTCGGGGTGCCGCACGCAGTGGTTTTGCTTCCCTGGGCTACGCACGGCTTCGATTTTGCCCGAAACGGCCCGGGCGACAGACTGGCGAGCTATGCCATTGAATGGTTCCTGTCGGCGGTCACCCGATGAAGCAAAAAGACGCGGCGGCGCTTCCTGCTCCGCATAATCCCCTGGGGCGACTGGTGGCGGTGGTCGCCATCGGGCTCTTTATCCTGGGCTTCGGATTTCCCGCGCTGGCGGCGTTCACGGCCGCCACTGGAGCGGCGTGGCTGATCGGAACGCAAACCCCGTGGCGCGGCTTTGTCCTGCTCGCGGGCTTTGCCCTGGTACCAAAGCTGCTCGGCCATTGGAAGAGACAGCCGCTGACCGGCGGGGAATATCTGGGTTGGATGCTTCTGGGAACCGTCATTTCCGTTCTTCCGTTTCTCTTGCATCGTCTGATCGGCCCGCGCCTGAAGGGCGCGGTGTCAACGCTTGCTCTGCCCTTGTGGGGAACAGCGTTGCAGTGGATGGGCCAGGCGTTGCTTCCCGCCGGCGTGTGGAGCGTTTTCTCGCTGGCGGAAACGCAGAAAGGGGATCATCTGCTGTTGCCGGTCGCGGCAAAGCTGGGCACGGGCGCGCTGGTCTTTCTCGTCTACTGGTGCGGGGCGTTGATCAACTGGATGTGGGACCACGATTTCCGGCGTAAGACCATCGCCGCCGGGGCAGGCGCTGGCGGCGCAATCTTCGTGATCGCATTCGGGTACGGAATCGGTTCCCGGATCGGCGGCCACGCGATTCCCGTAAATTTGCCGCCGGGTTCGGCGTTGGCGGCGTTGTCGCTGGTGGGCGGTGTGGGACTTTGGGGATGGGCGTTGAGTCAGCAGGGGAAGCCGCGAAGGAAATGGGCCGACCGGCCGGAAGTAGTGGGTCTGTTGCGCAGCCCGCGCCTGGGCGAACGCCTGCAAGTCGCGGTTGATCAGGGCAGGGAAACACTGATCAGCCCATCTGGGGAACGATTTCAGATTCGAGAGGGTATCCCCGATTTTCTGCAGCCGGAAGAGCTCACCGGTTCGAACCGGAAATACAGCCGGCTATATGAAACCATCGGCGGCTTCTACGATTCCTCCCAGAAGTTCGGGCTCGCTTTAATGAACATTAACCGGGACTATCTTTTTCAGAGCGTCGTGCGTTTTCTGGAGATCACGCCGGGCGATCGGGTATTGGAAACCTCGGTCGGGACGGGCCTCTTCTTTCCCTATCTGCCGGAGGGCGTAAAACGATTTGGCCTCGATCTCTCCTGGGCTATGCTGGCCGCCTGCCAGCGCAATCTTCGCCGTTGGGGAATGGAAGCGGAACTATTCCACGGCAACGCCGAAAAGCTGCCGTATGCCGATGAAAGTTTCAGATCGGAAGAGCGTCGTGTAG
>CAZUCM010000022.1:0-17271 GCA_964619235.1 uncultured Terriglobales bacterium | reverse complement strand
AACCGACCCGTCCGCTCGCGTGGTGGCGGTGGCGGATACCTTCGACGCGATGACCAGCGACCGGCCGTACCGGCGTCCCCTGTTGATCGGTGAAGCGCTCAGCGAGATCGTAAAAATGACTCCGCAGAAGTTCGATCCGGTGCCGGTGCACGGCCTGCTGGTGCAGGTGCGGCGCGACAGCACGGGCACGAACAAGAATCGCTTTCTCGATCCGAAACTGGGCTGCAACATCGGTCCCACCGACGTCGATCAGCTGTCGTCCGTGCTGCAGTACAAGCTGACGAACGGACGCACGTATAGCGCTTAGAAGCAGTCGCCAGTAGCTGGGAGCCAGTAGTCACGGGCCGGGTAGATGCATGAATCGACCCATAAGCTCCGTGGACGTTTCGAAGCAAATTCCAATGAATGACTGGGTTCGGAGGTTGAGGCCTTCCCCACTTCCGGGTTACTGTTCGCAGTTTACGGTTTGCGGCCAGCGTGGGTGGCTCCGGCTGCGAACTGAAAACTGAAGACTGTAAACCCGCTCACACCGTGCTGCACAACTCAAGAGCAATTTTGCAGTACAGATCCACCGCTTCGAATAATTCCGCTTTGTCGATAAACTCGCCGTCGGTATGGGCGGTGTGGATGGAGCCGGGGCCGATCAGCAAGGGTTCTCCCCAGTTGCTGAGGCGCGGAATATCGGTCGTGAAGGCAGCTACCATCGTGGGCAGGCCGGGAACGGTACGCAGTTTGACGAAGGGAATCTCCAGTACGAATTCCGCCAAGGCCAGGCCGGAGACGGCATCTTCAATTTGGCGCCGCAGGCCATCGGTGGGCCCCACCAGCCGGTATTGCAGCTGTGCGCTGGCGAAATCGGGGACCACGTTGGGAGCGCGGCCGCCATCGATGAGGCCAATATTCAAGGTCGAAGGTCCCACCTCGGGATGCACGGCGAGCTTCATGGCGCGCAGCCGTTGCAGCGAGTCCAGCAGTTTGTCGATGGCCGATTCCCCGAGTTCCGGATAAGCGGAATGCGCCATGCGGCCGGTGGCGGATAATCGCACGCGTAATGAACCTTTGGAGGCCACCGCCAGCCGGTTGTCGGTGGGTTCGCCATTGATCAAATAGCGGGGCTGTGGGGAATAGTCGTTGGCGATGGCGGCGCCCAGACTGTCGCGTTCTTCTCCCACAACATACAACAGGCCAACAGGGATACCGGCTTGGCGCAGGCGCAGGGCGGCGGCGATTTGTGCCGCCACGATTCCTTTGGCGTCGCACGATCCCCGGCCGTATATGCGCGTTTCGTCTTCCCGGGAGGGAATGAACGGCGGCACGGTATCCATATGGGTGGAAAAGACGACTTCCGGTTTGCTCCCGGTGGCGGCATAAACGTTGAAGCGCTCGCGCCCGGCAGCCGCGATATCGGAGGGGAAGGGAACCGGCATCTTTTCCGCCTTGAACCCCAGGGCGGTCAGCTCGAACAGCAGGAATTCTCCCACCTCTGCTTCGTTACCGGTGATCGATTCAATGTCGACCAATTGGCGAGTGAGTACGAGCGGGTCCATAAATAAAGAGGATAACAGGACTAGTATGATTCAAGTCATGCACGATCTGAGGGTCAAATCGAAAGTGCGGTCGTTTTTTCTCCAGGGGCCGGCGGGACGGCTGGAGGCGCTGCTGAATGAGGGCGTGCCGGAGGCCACACATGCCGCCCTGGTTTGCCATCCGCATCCGCTGTATGGCGGCACGATGCATAATCGGGTGGTATTCCACGCGACGAAGGCGTTGAACAGCTTCGGATTCCCCGTGTTCCGCTTCAATTTTCGCGGCGCCGGCATGAGCGCCGGCGAGCACGATTACGGCAAGGGCGAGGTGGAGGATGTGCGCGCGGCCCTGGAGTGGCTTTATGGAGAATTCCGGCTGCCGGTGGTATTCGCCGGTTTCTCGTTTGGAGCCGCCATTGGGCTGAAGGCACTCAGCCCCGATCCGCGGGTATCCGCGCTGATTGCGATCGGCGCCCCGGTGCTTGCCGAAGGCCGGGAATATCAGTACGACTTCCTGCAGGACTGCCGCAAGCCCAAGTTGTTCCTCAGCGGCGGCTGCGATCCCTATGGCCCGCGCGATCGCCTGAAGCAGGTTGTGGAATCGCTTCCCGAGCCGAAGCGGCTGCTGTTTGTGGACGGAGCCGACCACTTCTTTGCGGGGCACGAAGAACAGATGCGCCAAGTCCTCGAAGAATGCACGCGTGCGTTTCTGGCGGGCAATCTGCAATAATTCTCCTCCATGAACGACAAAGCCGGCGACAGAATCGACGAAACGCGCGCGGTGTTGCGCCGCATCTTTCAGCACGCGATGGTTGAGTGTTCCATGGAGAAGGCATTCGCCCGCAGCGTTGCCTATGAAGACGGCGCCCTGCGTATTGTGGACGACCTCTACGCATTAGCCGACTACGACCGCGTGCTGGCCATCTCCATCGGCAAGGCGGCCCATGCCATGGTGGAGTCGCTGGTGGCACGGGTGGGAACGCTGGTGCGTGGGGTGAGCGTGGGACCCACCGAGCCCGCAACGATGGCGCCGGGATTCGAGTACTTCAAGGGCGGCCATCCGCTGCCCGATGCCGGATCGGTTCGGGCGGCGGAGGGGATTCTGCGCGCGCTGCGCAGCGTTACCGGGCAATCTCTGGTGATCTTCCTGATCAGCGGCGGCGGTTCGGCGCTGGTGGAAAAGCCGATGCTGGATTTTTCGCTGGACGAGCTGACGGCGACCTATCGCGCGCTGGTGCTTTCCGGGGCGCCGATTACCCAAATCAATGCCATACGGAAACATCTGTCGGCGGTGAAGGGCGGGCGGCTGGCGCGAGCCGCGGCAGGCGCCCGGCAGGTTTCCGCGTTCATTGTCGATGTACCTGAACACAGCCTGGATGCGCTGGCTTCGGGTCCGACCATGCCGGATACGACCACGGTGGACGACTGCTACCGCATTGCCGCCGAGTATGAGATGATCCCGCATTTTCCCCCGGCGGTGCGCGAATTGTTCGCCCAACGCGCGCTGGAAGAGACGCCTAAATCGGACGACCCGGCATTTATCCATTCGCGCTGGTGGGTGCTGCTGTCGAACGAAAGTGCATTGCGAACGGCTGCCGAGTGGGCAGGGAAGGAGGGATTTTCGGTGGAGGTGGATAACTCCTGTGATGACTGGGATTATGTGCCGGCCGCCGATTATCTGTTGCAGAAGCTGCGGAAGATGCGCAGCCGAGGCAAACCCGCCTGCCTTATCTCCGGGGGAGAGGTGACGGTTAAGGTGACCAACGGTGGCGTCGGCGGACGCAATCAGCAGTTCGCACTGTATTGTGCCACGAAGATTGCCGGAGAGAATCTGGCCGTCCTCAGCGCCGGCACCGACGGCATCGACGGGAATAGTCCTGCCGCCGGAGCCCTTGCCGACAGCCAGACGGTCGCCCGCGCCCCCAGCCTGGGCCTTGATCCGGAACAAGCGCTTTCCCGATTCGATGCCTACCCGCTTTTCGAGAAACTCGGCGATGCCATTATGACCGGACCTACGGGGACGAATGTGAGGGACGTGAGGGTGCTACTGGCATGGTGAGGGCAGCAAGCAGCGTGTCAAAAGAAATGCGTTACCCCTTCGGTCATGACCATGACGCGGTCCTGGATGCGGAGGCGGCGGGCTTCGTCGTCGAGCAGGCGCAAAGGCTCGTCCATAGGCTCATGGGAGAGGCGGAAGGTGCCATAGTGCATGGGAGTCATCCAGTGCGCGCCCAGATCGAGGAAGGCTTGTACGGCATCGGCAGGGCTGGCGTGCACGTTGCGAAACGCGGGTGGATCATAGGCGCCGATCGGCAGTAATGCGAGTTCGGGATGGAGCAGGCGGCCGATTTCCCGGAAGCCGTCGAAATAGGCGGTGTCTCCGGCGTGATAGACGGACTGGCGCCCGGCGCTCAGCACATAACCGCCAAAGCCGCGGTGATGATCCTTCAGTACGCGCGCTCCCCAATGGCGCGCAGGCGTATGGGTCACCGTGAGGGCGCCATCCCGTATGGCCTCCCACCACTCCAGTTCGATCACCTTGCGAAAGCCCAGATCGGAAACCAAGTCGGCGACCTCGGCGGGAACGATGATGGCGGCATCCCCGCCCTGGCGCCGGGTAAGTCGCGCAATCGCCCGCAGCGAGGGGCGATGCAAATGGTCGAAGTGCGCATGGGTTACCAGTACGTAGTCGATGGCCGGAAGGTCCTGCAGACGCAGTCCCGGCCGCCGCTGCCGCTTGAGAACGAACAACCAGCGCGCAAAATTCGGGTCGAGAATCAGGTTCTTGCCGCCCAGTTGCAGGAAGAAGCTTGAATGCCCGACGAAGGTGATTCCCATCTCACCGGGCCGCGCCAGCACTGGCCGGCGAGTTTGCCCGCGCACCCGCGTTACTGCCGAGCTTCTGACCAGCCGGGTGAACTGACGCGCCCGGCGGCGAAGTCCGGAATCGAGGATGGGATTCACACAAAGATTAGACGCGCGGAAGGCAGGTCGCGATGCGGCGGTAGTGCTGGATGCCGGATTAGAAACTAAGGGTTTCTTTTTCAACGATGGCAGGCCGCCACGCATCTTTATTGTTTAGGTCCTTATTGCTTGACCATTGCTTCCGCGCGAGTGTGTAATCGGTTTTTATCCATAAAACGTATCGGGAGAGAACAACATGCGAGTGGCATTTCTCGGACTGGGAATCATGGGGCAGCGGATGGCGGCTAACCTCGTGAAAGCCGGCCATGAGGTCAGCGTTTGGAACCGCACGCCAAAGGAATTGGAGGGGGCGCGCGTGTGCGCCACTCCGGCGGAGACGGCCCAAGGCGCCGAGGTCGTGTGGATGTGCATCACCGATACCGCCGCCGTCGAGCAGGTACTGTTCGGACCGAATGGAGTGGAATCCGTGCTCAGCGATGGCATGGTGGTGGTGGATTCGAGCACGATTTCGCCCTCCGCCACGCTGGGCATTGCCAGGAAGATTCGCGACCGGGGCGCCGATTATGTGGACGCTCCAGTCACCGGCTCGAAGATCGCCGCGGAAGACGGCACGCTGGTCTTCATCGTGGGCGGCAGCGAGCAGCAGATCGCCCACCTGAAGCCGCTGTTCGATGCCATGGGCAAGACCGTGGTTCGCATGGGGGATACGGGCAAAGGCCAGGCGGCGAAGCTGGCGATGAACCTGCAGGTCGCACTGATCTACGAAGGTTTTGCCGAAGGCCTGACGTTGGCCACCAAATTGGGCGTGGAACCGGATCGCCTGATCGAATTGATCCAGGCCTCCATGGTGCGTTCCGGCGTAGTGGATTACAAGGCTCCGTTCGTATTGGCCCGTAATTTCAGCCCCAACTTCCCGCTACGTCTGATGTGCAAGGATATCCAATTGATGCTGGCCGCCGCCAAGGAGGCCCGCGTCAAGTTGCCGGCGCTGGAAACCGTGGCAGAGATATACGAGGTCGCCAGCGAAGAAGGCCTGGGAGCGCTGGACTACGCGGCTACCTTGGAACTGCTGGAAAAATGGGCCGGCGTGGAAGTGAAAAGCGCGTCGAAGAATTGAGAAATCGAGGCTTATCTCTCTGCCAGCGAAGTGGCGAACGCATCCAGCGAGAGATTGCGGAGCAGATTGCGGCGCATGCCGCTTTCCACATCGCCCAACCGTTGTACGGCCCGCGTAAGCCAGGCAAAGTCAATCTGCGCGGCCAGCGATTGCAGCTCGGCGGCGATGTCCTGATTGCGTACCAGATCCGGCGTGCCGGAAGTTAAAAAAGTGAGATCTTCCAGCAGGGAATATAAGACTCGAATCAATTGCTCGGTTTTCTCCCGCCCTTCGGCGCCGGCGCGGTAGGTTTCGGTTATGCGGAACAAGGACGAATGGTCGCTGGAGTCGACCCCCGCCCGTAATACGGCCAGCGCATCTTTGCGGGCTGCGCCATAAGCCGTTACGTTGAACTGGACGGCGTTTCCCAGTCCCCCGCCGCTCAGGCGGGCCGCCAAAGCCCGTTGGGTGACGTTCCACTCCGGGCGGCGCTTGGCCAAAGCCTGCTCGATCTCCCCGCCCGGTAGAGGCGCCAGGGTGAAGGTTACGCATCGGGAACGGATGGTGGGCAGAAACTCGCCGGGATTCTCGGTGAGTAGAAAAATCGTGGCAAACTCCGGCGGCTCTTCCAGGACTTTGAGCAGCGCGTTGGCTGCCTCCTTCATGAAGGCCGAGTCGGTGAAGATAAACAATCGCCGGCCACCCAGGGCTGGGCGGTGGTAGATGGTTGCCGTCACGTGCCTCACTTGATCCACTTTAATCATCATCTGCGGTGGGTCGGGAGGAATGACGAGGACGTCGGGGTAGCTCTGAATGAGAATGCGCGTTTCCTTGCGATCGGTTTCGCGCAAGGCCTCGCGGGCCTCCACGGCCTCAGCGCAGCGGGTTTCCAGGTCGTCCGCCTGGGCAATGCGTTCGCAGTTGGCGCAATGGCCGCAGAAGTCGGGCGGGCCGCCGGGCGGCGGAGCCAGACAGTTCATCGCCTTGGCCACCATTTGGGCGAGAGTATATTTCCCGGATCCCCGCGGGCCGGCCAGGATGATCGAGTGCGGAAAATGATCGCGCGCCAGCATATCGCGCAATTGCCGCACCATTTCGTGGTTGCCGTAGAAGTCGGAGAAACCCATAAGGTAGGTTTATTATTCACTGTTCGTGCAGGGGTTGTCACGCCGGGCGAGTCCCGCCTGCTCTACAGTCCCAGGCGCCTTTGAACTTCCTGCAGGATCTCGGGAAAGACCACTTCTTCCGGACGGCGGGCGTTGACCACGAAGACGCGCTGCGGCTCGCGGCGGGCAATCTCCAGAAACTTGCAGTGGACGCGTTCGAAGAAGGCCTGGCTCTCCTGCTCGAATCGGTTCTCGTCGGCCTGGGAGTCTTGAGCGCCGGCGATGCGGTCCATATTTCGCTGGCGGGCACGGGAGACGCTGACGGAGACGTCGGAATCCATCAGGATCGTCATATCCGGTTGCAGGCCGTGGCACAGGACCCGGTGCAGCTCCAGCACCGGCTGGCTGCCGAGGCTGCGGCCGCCTCCCTGATAGGCTTCCGAGGAGTCGGTGAAGCGGTCGCAGAGAACGAATTTTCCCGCTGCCAGCGCGGGACTGATTACTTCTTCAATGTGCTGGGCGCGGGCGGTAAACATCAACGCCAGTTCCGCCCAGGGGGATAAACCCAGGGTACGCGAATCCAATAAGACGGCGCGCAGCTTCTCGCCCAGCGCTGTGCCTCCGGGTTCGCGGGTAAGTACGACATCGATGCCGCGGGAGCGTAAGGTTTCCGCCAGGCGACCCAGTTGGGTGCTTTTGCCGCAGCCATCGAGGCCTTCAATGGTGATGAAATTTCCGCTCACGCCAAAATCATAACATTGAGCAATTGAGTCATCGGATGATTGGTAAATTAGCCCCGATGCAATCCACCGGTGGACCAAAAGGAAGCCGGCACTGCCCGCCTTTCAATTACAAATTACCCGATTACTCAATTACAAATTCTCTTCAATTCCGTCGAACAAGTCGTTTTCCGAAGTTATCGGTCCCAGGCTGGTGCGGGCGGCGAGGTGGAACCATTCGTTGTTGGCGCGTTTGCGCATCGAGTTCTCGAACAGCGGGAACAACGGTGCCTGGGTGGTATGGGCGCGGAAGGCGCGGAGTTTGTCTTCCAGATGGGCGGCGACGTCGATGGTCACGGTAGCCGGAGCGAGCGCGACCGGCTGGCGATCGGGCAAAGTGAACATGGCGGTGGCATAGTAAAGTTTTTGCGCGCGATGCGGTTGCAGTCCATCGGTCAATTGTTCCGTGTAGCGGTTGCTGCGTCCGGCCCAGTGAAAGGCCATGGTGGTGAAGACGGAAGCCATGGAATGGTCGGCATGGGCGGTGACGGCGCCTTCCGGGCCGAACGTGAGCACTACTTGCGGGCGAATCTGGCGAATGCGCCGCACCAGTTCGCCGACGACGCTGTACAGGTCAGCGCGATCCAGGCGGCTATCCGGGTAGTCCAGCACTTCGCCGTGCGTGACATGCAGAATCTTGCAGGCGGCCGCGAATTCCTCGCGCCGTGCCGCCGCCAGGTCTTCGTCCGCCGTATGTCCGCCGCGATGCGTGGCCGCCTGACCGGGGGTGAGGCAGATGAGGTGGGTTTCTATACCGCGGGAGTGATACAGGAGCAACGACCCGCCAAAACCGCCTGCTTCATCGTCGGGATGCGCCGTGACACACAAGAGCCGCAAGTTTTCCATTCCGCCGTCCTCCAGCCCGGGGGCGCCTCGCCGGGGCGAAAGCCCATCACGTCGACGCTGATGCCCGGTGTTTCCATCCTGGGCGTAACGCTGATTCGCCGATTCGCGAATCACCGGGCTAAGGCGATTCTATCGAATCCGGCGGATTATTGAGAATCCGGCGGCTCCTCGATCATGAATTCCAGCAATGCCTGAGGCTGGTGGGCGACGCAGGTGGGTGCAAAGGATCGGCGGTGCAGAGGGGAAGGGCCGTGCCGGCGCAGCGCTTCCATGTGCTGGCGCGTGGAATAGCCCTTGTTGGCAGCCAGGCCGTAAAGCGGATAAACCGGAGCCCACAAGCGAATCAGGCGGTCGCGGTGCACCTTGGCCAGAATGGAGGCTGCCGCTATGGAAGCCGACAGGGCATCGCCGTGGATGATTGCAGTCTGCGGATAAGGAGAATCGATATGCATGGCGTCGATCAGCAGATGGTCTGGCGCCGGGTGCAGTTGCGCGACGGCTTCCGCCATGGCCAGGCGCGATGCCTGGTAGATATTGATCTGATCGATACGCGCGGCGTCGACGGCGGCAACTGCCCAGCACACGCAATGTTCCATGATGCGCCGAGCCAGTTGCTCCCGGCGGGCTTCGGGCAGGAGCTTTGAATCGCGCAGTCCGCGAATGCGATAGTACGGGTCCAAGACGACGGCGGCGGCGACAACCGGGCCAAAAAGGCTTCCCCGGCCCACTTCATCAACGCCCGCTATCAGGCGGGCGCCGGTTGTCCGGGCAACTTTTTCATACTGGGTGGTGCACTTCAGGTTGTGCAGGAGCTTTCGCTTGTTGGAGGAAGTCGTTTGCCTTTGGTCGTCCTCGGCAAGCCGGGGCGGGTGCCGGGACAGGCCGGACGTTGGCCGGTCAGCCCAGAGTCCGGCAGTGCGGGATATTCGTTCCTTGCTGCTCATTTCAATCCCAGCTTATCTTCCGTGTGTGTTTCGTCATTCAGATGCAGACGGACTTGGTCGTCCTCCGGGGTTTTTACCGGACGCTTGTTCCAGAAGTGCAGAATTACGACGGCGGCGAATGCCGCGGCAATCACGATAAAGAAGAAGCTGCGAATGGCGATGGCCAGAATGACGAACAACCCGAGCGTAAGAAGTAACCCGCTGGCGCCTTGGAAGGCCGTACGCATAGGCCTAGTCTGGCGCAAAAAACGGTGGCGGACAAGAGGCGAGTAAAAAGCAGGAAGGGGTTGCAGGAGTTCCCGGTCCCGGCCGTGCAACCGGGAACCGCGAAATCCCGCAACCTCCGAAGTTTACCAAGCCTTCCGGGGTTATCTTTCGGCTTCGCGCAAGCGGGCGGCTTTGCCACGCAGGGCGCGCAGGTAGTACAGCTTGGAGCGGCGTACCCGTGCCGAACGGACTATTTCCAGCTTGTCGATGACCTTGGAGTTGATGGGGAAGATGCGCTCTACGCCATGCCCGAAGCTCATCTTGCGAACCGTAAAGCTGCAGTGCGGCCCGTGCGTCTTCTTAATCACCACGCCTTCAAAGGCCTGCAGACGCTCTTTGTCGCCTTCGGTGATTCGTACTTGGACGCGTACGGTATCGCCAGGCAGGAAATTGGGAATGTCGGTGCGCCGCGCCTTGGCCAATAATCGTTCGATAATCAAAGAATTCGGCATTGTTCGTTCCTTCTTCCAGGACGCGGTGCCCGCGTCGAAATCTCGCTACCCCAAAGGGAGAAGCTGCAAAATAATCGGTGCCTGCGGCCCCTACTTGTTGTCCAAGGCGGCAAGTATCTTTCTATCTTCGTCGTTCAGCGCCACTTCCCGCAAGAGCTCAGGGCGGTTTCGCAGCGTCTTTTTCAAAGCCTGAAGGCGCCGCCACCTGCGAATCTCTTCGTGGTTGCCGCCCATCAGTACCTCCGGGACCGGCAATCCGCGAAATTCGGCCGGCCGCGTGTAGTGCGGATAGTCCAGCAATCCACCGGAAGCGCAAGTGGAATCCGGCAACGTATCGTCCAAAACGCTCTTTCCCGTTTGACTGAACGATTCCTGCCGCGAAGAAGCTTCGTTGCCCAACGCACCCGGCAATAAACGGGTAATCGCGTCCACGATCAATGCCGCCGGCAACTCTCCGCCGCTCAGGACGTAATCGCCGACCGAAAGCTCGCGGTCGGCCATGAACTCGCCCACCCGCTCATCCACGCCCTCGTAACGGCCGCAAATGAGCACCACGCGTTGCAGGTGCGACAAATCCGCGGCTACGGCCTGGGTAAAGCGCTCACCCTGAGCCGACAGCAGAACCACCGACTCGGGGACCTCCCGCGCCCGGCGTGCCGCCAGCGGCGGCAGGGACAACGATTCCAGACATTCAAAGATCGGTTCCGGCTTCAGCACCATGCCTTCGCCGCCGCCAAAAGGGCGGTCATCCACGGTCCGATGGCGATCATGCGTATATTCCCGCAGATCGCGCACGTTAACCTCGATCAATCCGGTTTCCCGTGCCCGGCGTACGATTCCGTAATCCAACGGGCCGCTGAAAAACTCCGGGAAAATGCTCAAAACATCAAATTGCATTGCCAGCTTTCAGCCGTCAGCGGGCAGCTCTCAGCCGGCATTCATCGCCAAGCTATCGCTTCCGCTCGGGGGCCTTCCCCTTCGCATGCTGAAGGGCCTTCTCGTCGGCCGTCAGCGGCGCGTCCAGATCCAGTAAGCCTTCGGGAACCTGCATGCGCACCAGCCGCTTTTCGGGCGCCAGTTCCTCGATAAACTCCTGCGCCAACGGCAGCAGGAACTCCCGCTCTCCCTGGCGCACAACCAGAAGCGGCGCCGAGCCGGCGCCGAATTGTACCTCGGCAACAGGGCCCAACTCCCGCCCATCCACAATTACCATGCAGCCGATCAGGTCGCTGACATAAGCGGCGCCCGGTTCCAGTTGAGCCCGCTGGCTGCGTGGAATCTGAACTTCCCAGCCGGCGAGCAGTTCCGCCTCTTCAATCGAATCCACGCCGGCAAACTTGAGTACTACACGGCCCTTGTGCGGCCAGAAATCCTCCAGCTGCAGTTCCCGCCGCTCCCCTTGAGGGGACTCCGCCCAAAGCCGGCGCCGTTCGTGAAAACGCTCGGGGAAATCGGTATGGAGTTCGGCCGCAACTTCACCGTGACGGCCTTGCGGCTTTACGATGCGCGCGAGGGTGACGAATTCGTCGCCTATTCCAATATCTCCAGCAGGATGCGCTTGTTCAACTTGGTTCCGGCGGCGCCAAGAATGGTGCGGATGGAACGAACCGTCCGCCCCTGCTTGCCGATCACCTTCCCCATATCGCCGGGAGCGACGCGGAGTTCCAAAACCGTCGCCTGGTCCTCGTCGCTGGCCTGCACGTTGACTTCGTCAGGCGCATCGACCAGCGCCCGCGCAATCTCCTCGACCAATTTACGCACGTCACCACTTTCGACGCTTGGCATCAAACGTACTCCTACCCTTGGGCGAATAACCGCATTGATACTGCGAACTAAAGGTTATTAAGCCGCGGTTTCGTTGGTGCTGGCGGGGTTCTTCGCAAGCAAGCGCTTGACTGTAGCCGAGAGCTGAGCTCCCTTGCCCTGCCAATACGCAACGCGATCATGCTTCAATTCCACGCTGGCCGGTTCGGTGCGCGGATTGTATGTGCCGACCACTTCCACGGAGCGCCCATCCCGGGCACGATCCTTCTCGATAACTACGATCCGATAGTGCGGTTGCTTACGCGCACCACGGCGCGACAGACGAATCATTAACACGTAAGAGCTGTCCTTTCCTGCTGTTGCACTAGCACTTAGACAAAATCCTATTATGCGGGAAGAAACTGCTTGCTGGCAACCCTAAAAGAGCTTCAAGTTTTTCGAGTTTCAAGCTGCCAGCCGGAACTTGGCGGCATCTGGCTCAAAACTCGAAACTTGAAACGAAAATCACATTCCTGGAAATTTCATGCCGGCCATTTTACGGCCGAAGCTCGCTTTGCCCATGTCCTTGAACATCTTTTTCATCTGGATATACTGGCGCAGCAATTGATTCACTTCCTGAACGGTGGTGCCGGAGCCGCGGGCAATCCGTTTGCGCCGGCTGCCGTTGATCAGTTCATGATGGGCGCGTTCCCGGGCGGTCATGGAGTTGATAATGGCCTCGACCCGGGTGATTTCCTTGTCATCCACCTGATTGGCGACTTTTTGCAAATTGGCGAAGGGGCCGACGGAGGGCAGCATCTTGATGAGGCCGGAAAGCGATCCCATCTTCTTGACCTGGCGGAGCTGCTCGCGAAAATCGCCTAAGGAGAAACCGTCGCCGCTGAGGGCCTTCTGGGTAAATTCCTCGGCTTTTTTCTTGTCAATCTTCTCGTCGGCCCGTTCGAGGAGCGATTGGATGTCGCCCATGCCCAGAATGCGGCCGACAATGCGATCCGGGTGGAAGGGTTCGAGAGCATCGTATTTTTCGCCGACGCCAATGAATTTGATGGGAGCGCCGGTGACGTGCCGGATGGACAAGGCCGCGCCGCCACGGGCATCGCCATCCATCTTGGTGAGCACCACGCCGGTGAGCGACAGTTTCTTGTGAAATTCGTGGGCGGAATTCACGGCGTCCTGGCCGGTCATGGCGTCGGCGACGAACAGGATTTCCGGCGGCGACAACAAGGACTTCAAGGCCTGCATTTCGTCCATCAGCTGCTCGTCGAGATGCAAGCGGCCGGCGGTATCGACGATGAGCACGTCGCAGCCGCTATTGATGGCCTCCTTGCGCGCCTCTTTGGCCAGCCGGACCACCGTATCTGTGTTGGCCTCTTTGACTTCGCCCTCGTAACAATTGGCGGGAATCGCCTTGGCGACGACCTTCAACTGCTCGCGGGCGGCCGGGCGGTATACGTCCACCGAAACCAGCAGCGGGCGGTGGCCTCCCTTTTTCAGCCAATGCGCCAGCTTGCCCGAGGTGGTGGTTTTACCCGAACCTTGCAGGCCGGCCATCAGAATGACCGTGGGCGGCTGCGAGGCGAATCGGAACTTAGCCGTATCGCGGCCGAGCACTTCCACCAGTTCGTCGCGGACGATCTTGACCACCTGCTCGGCCGGCGAGAGAGCGGTCATGACCTCGGTGCCCATAGCCTTTTCGCGAACGTGGTCGATTACGTCCTTGACCACCTTGAAGTTAACGTCGGCTTCCAGCAGCGCCAGACGGAGTTCGCGTAAGGCCTCGTTCATGTTCTCCTCGGTCAGCTTTCCCTGGCCGCGGAGATTTTTGAATGTGCGTTGCAGTTTTTCGCTAAGATTTTCGAACATGGCTCGCCTGCATTGAGAATAGCAAAAAGACAGGGTTGCAAGGTTTCAAACTTTGAAACCTTGCGTTTAGGTTCCCGTTTCCCTTGGTCGTTCCCAGGCAGGGGCGTCGAGTACATCGCGAACTTTTCGCACCAGGACACTGAGGGTATACGGCTTCTGAATGTAATCCATGTCTTCGGGGACGGCGGCGCGCGGGCTGGGTCCGTGCTCGGTATAGCCGGAGACCAGGATAACCTTCAGCTGTGGCTGGCGCAATCGCATGCTGCGGGCCAATTCGGCGCCGGTCATGTTGGGCATCACGATATCGGCAACCAGAAGGTCAACGGGTTTGGTGAGGTCATCCACCATCTGGACTGCCTGTCTGCCATCGTGAGCCAGCAGCACTGTATAACCCAGGCCCTGCAGGAATTCGTACTCCATGATCGCCAACGGGCGCTCGTCTTCCACCAATAGGATGGTTTCCGTGCCGCGAGGCAATTGACTTACCGCTGAAAGTCGTCCAGGCATAGTTTTGGAAATCACAGACGGTAAGTATACCCGGAAGGTTGCGCCAAGCGTGAGCTCTGATTCCACTTCAATGGCGCCGCCGGATTGCTGCACAACGCCGTAGACCGTAGCCAGTCCAAGTCCGGTGCCTTTGCCCACTTCCTTGGTGGTGAAAAACGGTTCAAAAATGTGCGGCAGGATGGCCGGATCGATGCCCGCGCCGGAGTCGATGGCCGTCAGACATACATATTCTCCAGGGGAGCAGCCGTGGCGGCGGGCGGCACTGTCGTCGATTTTTTCATGACTCAGAACCAGGGAAAGGCGGCCGCCTTTGGGCATGGCGTCGCGGGCATTCATGGCCAGATTGAAGACGACCTGCTGCACCTGCCCCAGATCGGCCTTAACCAGCGCCGGTTGCGGCGACGGTTGCACGTTGAAAACGATGTCCGCTCCCATCATTCGCCCCACGGTCTTTGCCAGATCGCGGAGAATCTGATTGAGGTCCAGCACCTTGATCTGCAGTACCTGGCGGCGGCTGAAAGCCAGTAACTGGTTGTTGAGGGCCGCGGCCTGATCGGAGGCCTTCAGAATTTGTTCCAGGTGGGCGCGGCTCTTGGGATCGCCCGCTTGTTGCATCAGCAGTTCGCCGTAACCGCGAATGACCATGAGCTGATTATTGAAGTCGTGCGCCACGCCGCCGGCCAGTTGCCCCACGGCTTCCATCTTCTGTGCCTGCCGCAGCCGTTCTTCCGCCTCGCGGCGTTCGGTGAGGTCGTCGGCAATGGCCATGCCGCCGACAATTTTTCCCGAGGATATGCGCAACGGCGCCGTCGAGATGCTCACCGGTATATGCGATCCATCCTTGGTGCGGCGCACGATCTCCACGCGGAAATTCTCGCCCTCCATGGTGCGGCCGAGCATCCACTGGAATTCGGCCTCGCGA
This sequence comes from uncultured Terriglobales bacterium, assembly GCA_964619235.1. Classification (GTDB taxonomy): domain Bacteria; phylum Acidobacteriota; class Terriglobia; order Terriglobales; family Acidobacteriaceae; genus CAZUCM01. Next base: position 2,274 of record CAZUCM010000022.1, on the reverse strand, counting down.
TCCGGCAATACCGTCGGCAAGGGCCGGCCAATGACTTCCTCCGCCGGCCAGCCGAACATATGTTCGGCAGCTTCGTTCCACAGCGTAACCTTGCCCTGGAGATCGACGGCATAGATGGCCAGTGGCGAAGCCTGCACCAGAGTCTGCAGCGACTCCCAGCTCTGGGTCATCTTCCGCCGCAATTCGAGTTCGCTGGTCACCACGCGTGCCAGCAGGGCCAGCGAATTCTGCTGAGCCTCATCCAGACGCCGTGGGATGACGTCGAATACCGCCACCGTTCCCAGGGCGAAACCTTCCGCCGTGATCAGCGGCGCTCCCGCATAGAAGCGCAGCTTCGGGCCGGAGCACACCAGCGGGCTGTTGCAAAAGCGAACGTCGGCGGCGGCGTCGGGAACTATGAAGACACTGGAACTGAGAATCGTGTAAGTACAAAAGGAGATTTCGCGCGGGACCTCCTGGATCTCAAGTCCCAACCGCGCCTTAATCCATTGTCGCCGGGAATCGATCACGCTGACCGCGGCCATGGGAGTTCCGCAGATTTGTGCGGCCAATGCTGCGATGTGATCGAAGACAGGCTCCGGCGGTGTGTCAAGCAGGTGATAGCTTTGAGCAGCGACCAGTCTTTCCGCTTCATTCGGGGGCGTTGGGAACGGGAGCTTGGTCATATCGCACCTCGACGATCCGGCGAGGATTGAGATCACAACAAAGCGAGATGCTACACCCCGCATGTCAGCTTTGCAGTTGATTAATTATTAATTATTCATTATCCCGAAACGGGAAAATGAGACAATCGTCCCCTGTCGCCCGCTCGCATACTTCTACTCATTTTAGGTGAGACCAGGTTCCAGTGTTCCCGAAGCAACATCCATTCCTGAACCTTAGAAACTTTGAAAGCTGTCTTTACCCGGTGCGGGCTTTGCGCTGGGAGAAGACTTCCTTGGCGGCAAGAACGGTATTGCAGTGGATAACGACCGTGTCTTCCACGTGGCGGGCATAGCCACCGGCAAAGACGCTGAAGATAGGTACTCCGTGGGACTTGGCTGTGCCGAAAACCATTTCGTCCCGTTGTTTCAGTCCGCCCATGGTAAGTGCGAGGCCGCCGAGCTGGTCCTGTGCGTAGGGGTCGGCGCCGGCTACATAGGCGATCAGGTCGGGATCGAACTGGCGGAAGGCGGACGTCAAGGCATTGTCGAGCCAGCTCAGGTATTCGGCATCGGTGGTGCCATCGGGGAGATTGATGTCCAGCGACGAGGCCGGTTTCCAGTAGGGGTAATTATTTTCCTGGTGCAAAGATATAGTAAATACGTCACCGGCCGGGGCTTCCTTTACGGAAACGGAGCGAGGAGGCTGCACCAGCGCGGCGGACCAGGCGGTGGTTGCGTGGGCGGGGGCTGCTTGCGGATTAAAGATGGCCGCAGTCCCGTTGCCCTGGTGCACATCGCAATCCAGAACCATTACGCGGGAAGCCTTACGGTCCTGGAACATCCGCAGGATGGCGATGGCGATGTCGTTAATCATGCAGAAGCCCTCGCCGTGATCGGCAAAGGCATGGTGGAAGCCGCCACCCAGATTGATGGCGACGCCGTCGCGCAGCGCCAGTTCCGCCGCCCGAATGGAACCGCCGGCGTGCGTCCAGAAGGATTGCACCAGCTCCGGGGAAAAAGGGATTTCCATCAGGATTTCTTCTTTGCCGCTCAGTTCGCCTTCCCGCAGCTTGCGGACATATTCTTCGGTGTGGGCCAGGCGTACGTCTTCATCGCGGGCCGGCAGTGGACGAACGAAATCTTCCGCCTCGGCGGCATGTTTGCCAATCAGCAACTGTTGGATCAGGCGGAATTTCTGTCCGGCGAAGACATGCTGGCCGATCGGCAGAAAATAGTCATCGTGATAGACGAGCTTGAAAGTGAGCATAGGCCGCGCTCGTGACTATTCCGGTTGTTGCCCCACACGAAAATCGAGCTTACTACAAAGCGCATAGAGCACAAATCCCAGCAGCAGAATGGCCAGCCCAAACAGGAGGGCGTTCAAGCCCCAAATACGCTCTTCCTCGCTTTGAATGACGGCGAAGCATAGCAGGGCCAAAGGAGGAATCCCCAGGGCGATGGCTCCCAGCAGGCCGCCAGGCACCTGGAAAGGCCGGGAAAGTCCGGGTTCTGTGATCCGAAGCGCCACCAGTGCGGCGAACTCCAGCGCCAGGCTGGCGCCGTATAGCAGGATGTCGAGGGTAATCAGGCGTTCAAAACCGAGTCCCAGGCACAAGGCCCAGGCGAAGGC